>JAEXKM010000373.1 GCA_023445705.1 Pseudomonadota bacterium | reverse complement strand
GTGGTCAGCAGCATGTGGCCGAGCTTGTTCGACAGGGCCATGAGGGAGATGCCGCGGGCGCGGGCCTGGATGTTCTCCTCGGTGGAGTCCGGCGCCTTGTTCTCGAAATGCGGGGTCAGCATCTGGGCGAAGGCGTCGATGGCCGGCACGATGGAAATCTCGTCCAGGCGGATCCCCAGGCGCTTGGCGCAATCGGCGGCGTCCTCCAGGCTCTCGGTGCTGGTGTAGCGCGAGGGCAGCATGACGCAGCGGACGCGGTCCGGGCCAAGGGCGTCGGCCGCCACCACGGCGCTGATCGCCGAATCGACCCCGCCGGAAAGCCCCAGCAGCACCCCTGGGAAGCCCGACTTGTTCACATAGTCACGCAGGCCAAGGACCATGGCGCGGTAGATCTCTTCGGGGCCGGTGGGCCAGTCGGCCATGGGCGCCTCCACGCAGGCCCAGCCGCTGGGGCCCTTTTCCCAGGTGGTGAGGGCGAAGGCCTCCTCGAACATCGGCAGGCGCATCGTCATCTCGCCCGCCGCCGAAAGCGCGAAGGAACCGCCGTCGAAGACCAGTTCGTCCTGGCCGCCGACCTCGTTCACATAGAGCAGCGGCAGGCCGGTCTCAGCCACGCGGGCCTTGGCGACGACCAACCGCTCGTCGTCGGAGGTGCGACGGAAGGGCGAGCCGTTGGGAACGAGCAGGATCTCCGCGCCCTTCTTGGCCAGGTCAGCGCAGACCGCGGCGGACCAGATATCCTCGCAGATCGGCACGCCCAGGCGCACACCCTTCCATTCGAAGACCGAGGGCTCGGCCCCTGGCTCGAAGACACGCTTTTCGTCGAACACGCCGTAGTTGGGCAGGTCGGCCTTGAAGGCCACACCCTTGACCTCGCCTTCGGCCAGGAAGGCCAGGGCGTTGTATGGCCGGCGGCGCGGATCGGCGTTGGGCCAAATGACGCCGACCAGTGCGGCCGGGCCGTTCTTGGTGTCCAGGGCCAGCCGCTCGACGGCCGCCTTCCCCGCCGCCCAGAAAGCCGGTTTCATCGCCAGGTCTTCCGGCGGGTAGCCGTTGATGAACAGCTCGGAAAAGACCGCCAGGTCCGCGCCGGCGGCCTTGGCCTGGGCGATGTGCTGTCTGGCGAGGTTTTCATTATGGGCGACGGCGCCCACGGTCGGGTTGGCTTGGACGGCGGCGATCACAAGGCGCTGGGTCATACCGGTGATGTAGCCTCGGTCGGCGACCGGAGCCAGCCCCCGACTCAGGCCGACCGGGCCAGCTTCGGCGACTGGTCTGCGGTCTCGAGGTGCGCGCGGATCAGCTCGGCGTCGCCCGCTGTCGCCGGATTGTAGACGATCATCGCCAGGTCGGGTCGCGCATCGACCGAAAAGGCGGAATATTCGAAGGCGATGGGGCCGAGGACCGGATGGCGCAGATGCTTCACCCCCTCGCCATTGGCCCGCACATCGTTCTGCCGCCAGAGGGCGTCGAACTCGGGGCTGAGCTGGCGCAGCTCGTCCACCAGGGCGGTGACCTCGGCCACGGCGCCAGCTCGCGCGGCGTCGGCCCGGAAGGCGGCCACGACGAACCGCGCCACGCTCTCCCAGTCGTATTGCGCGGCCCGGACATCCGGATCGCCGAAGATCAACCTGAGGATATTGCGACGCTCCGGAGCAAGCGAGGCGTAGTCGAACAGCACCGCCGCCGCGGCGCGGTTCCAGGCGACGACGTCCCAGGTCGCGGTCCTGACGAGGGCGGGACTGACTTCGAGCGCGTCCAGCAGCCGTTGCAGGCGGGGCGTGACGCCCTCGGCGGAACGATAGCGGACTTCGGGCGGGCGCCCGAGCCCGATCAGGAAGAGGTGCTCGCGTTCCACGTCGGTAAGCAGCAGCGCCCGGGAGATCCGCTCGAGAACATCGGCCGACGGCGCGCCGCCGCGGCCCTGCTCCAGCCAAGTGTACCAAGTGGTGCTGATGTTGGCCCGTTGAGCGACCTCTTCCCGGCGCAGGCCGGGGGTCCGGCGACGGGTGGAGCCCAGGCCAAAGGCGGCCGGATCGAGCCTGGCCCGGCGATCGCGCAGATAGGTCCCCAAGGCGTTATCGGTCATCTGCATATCAGCCGGTTATGAATTATACCCCGATAAGCTCACTACTTTATCAGGAAAGCTGGCGGCGGGAGACTGATTCATACAAGATCAGGAGATCTCCATGCGTGTTTTCGTTACCGGCGCCACAGGCTTCGTGGGCTCAGCCGTCGTGCAGGAATTGTTGTCGGCCGGCCATGAGGTGCTCGGGCTTGCCCGCTCGGACCAGGGAGCGGCGGCGCTGGCCGCGGCTGGAGCCCAGGTTCATCGCGGCGCGCTTTCCGACCTCGACAGCCTGCGCAGCGGCGCGGCCTGGTCGGACGGCGTGATTCATACCGCGTTCAACCACGACTTCTCCAAGTTCGCGGAGAACGCGGCGGAGGATCGGCGTGCGATCGAGACGCTGGGTGAGGTGTTGGCAGGATCGGAACGTCCGCTGCTGGCGACCTCGGGCGTCGCCGGCCTGGCGCGTGGACGGCTGGCCACCGAGGACGACGAGGCTCCTACGCCTCTGCCGCAGTACCCACGCGCGAGCGAGGCGGCGACCCTGGCCCTGGCCGAGCGCGGCGTCCGCGCCTCGGTGCTCCGGCTGCCGCCATCCACCCATGGCGCGGGCGACCACGGATTCGTGCCGATCCTCATCGACATCGCCCGCAAGGCCGGGGTTTCGGGCTATGTCGGCGAAGGGCTGAACCGCTGGCCGGCGGCGCATCGGCTGGACGCCGCACGCCTCTATCGACTGGCGCTGGAGGACGGCGCGGCAGGCGGCCCCTATCACGCGATCGCCGAGGAAGGCGTTCCCTTCAAGGCGATCGCCGAAGCCATCGGGCGCGGACTAGGCGTGCCGACGATATCCGTGCCCGCCGAGGAAGCGGCAGAGCACTTCGGCTGGTTCGCGGCCTTCGCAGGCACGGACATGCCGGCCAGCGGACAGCGCACGAGCGCGCGACTCGGCTGGACGCCGACCCAGCCGGGACTGTTGGCCGATATCGGCGACGCCGGCTACTTCGCCTGAGCCCAGCGCGTTTTAGTCCGAAAAAGAAGGGCGGTCCGGAGACCGCCCTTTTTGACTAGTCGTCGCGGTGAACGCGTTCGCGGCGTTCATGCCGTTCCTGAGCTTCAAGGCTGAGCGTCGCGATCGGACGCGCCTCAAGCCGGGCGACGCCGATCGGCTCGCCCGTGTCTTCGCAGTAGCCGTAGGAACCGTCCTCGATCCGGCGAAGCGCTTCGTCGATCTTGGAGATCAACTTGCGTTGGCGATCACGAGTGCGGAGCTCAAGAGCCCGATCGGTTTCCGACGTCGCCCTGTCTGCGATATCAGGGTGATTTTCGGTTTCGCTCTGAAGATGGGCGAGGGTCTCGCGGGATTCCCGCAAAATATCCTCCTTCCAGTTCAGGAGCTTCTGCTTGAAATACTCGAGCTGACGCTCGTTCATGAACTCCTCGTCCTCGGAAGGACGATAGTCTGGCTTTTCCGCCAACATCGTGGCCGTGCTCATAGACGCCTCAAGCCCCCTCGGTACATTCCCCCGACACACGCCGGGGCGCTTATACCAAAAGTAAATGCGCTTTCAACGAACCTTGCTCTCCGCACGCCCTTAAGCCGCACGATTCGCACGTTCGAGTTTAGCGAGCTCCACGGCAGCACGGGTTTCAATCTCGTTCAATACACCTTCAAGGCGTTCGTCATCGGTGCTCAAACGCTCGTCACGAACAGCCTTTTGCAGTCGTTCCAGATCGTTAAGCGAAACGTCTCCCGAAAGGAGGGCGATCTTCACGTCTTCGAGAACGTCGAGAATGCGCCCGGCGCGGCTGACTGCCCGCCTTTTGCGCTCCAGCGGCCCGCCAATTTCCTGCAGGGCGAGAATCGCATCGACGCTCATGACGCCGCCGACGCCGCCCGCGCGCGCCGCCTGGGCCGCGCCCGCGGCAGCCGGGGCCTGGTTGAGCTGAAAGCCCTCGCCGCCCGCTGGCTTGGCCTTTCCGGCCCCTCCGGCAGCGCCGACGCCACTTGTACCGCTGACCTTCATGAAAGGCCCTCTAACACGCTTCCACCCGAATTTCCCGGGCCAAGCTTAGGGTATGGTTAATGCCGGGCAATTTCTGCCGCCAGGCGCCTCTCCGCCCCTGCGGCAGAACGCACAATACTGTTTTTACTCACCTTTCAGACTGGCACGGCTATCGCATAGGCAAGGAGGACCTATTCCAGTCTTCTACGCCGGGGCGCCCATGCACCGTTCACTCCGACTCTTCAGCGCCGCTTTCCTGGCCGCCGCCCTGGCTGCGGGGCCGAGCTTCGCCAAGTCGCGGATCAAGGACATCGTCGAGTTTGAAGGCGTCCGGGAGAATATGCTGGTCGGCTACGGCCTGGTCGTCGGCCTGAACGGCACAGGCGACTCGCTGCGCAACTCGGCCTTCACCCGGCAGAGCCTGGAGGCGATGCTGGAGCGGCTGGGGGTGAACACCCGCGACGCCAACCTCAACACCAAGAACGTCGCCGCCGTGATGGTGACGGCCCGCCTCCCCGCCTTCGCAGCGGCCGGCTCGCCGATCGACGCTTCCGTCTCGGCCATGGGCGACGCCAAGAGCCTGCTGGGGGGCACGCTGCTGGTCACCCCGCTGATGGGCGCGGACGGGCAAGCCTACGCCATCAGCCAGGGCACGGTGCAGACTGGCGCGATTTCGGCCAGCGGCGCTTCAGGCTCCTCGATCTCCAAGGGCGTTCCGACCGCCGGCCGCATCGCCGGCGGCGCCATCGTCGAGCGCGAGGTCGGCTTCCAGCTCGCTCACATGAGCGAGATGCGCATGACCCTGCGCAATCCGGACTTCAGCACCGCCCGCAAGATCGCCGAGGCGGTCAACGGCCGGTTCCCCGGCACGGCCCGCGCCGACAACCCCACCATCGTAACCCTGCGCCCACCGGGCGGCGGCGACCTGGTGTCGTTCATGTCCCAGGTCGAGAACCTGAGCGTCGAAACCGACAGCCCGGCCAAGGTCGTGATCGACGAGGTGGCTGGCGTGATCGTCATGGGCGAGAACGTTCGCGTCTCCACCGTCGCCATCGCTCAGGGCAACCTGACCATTACGGTTCGGGAATCGCCGGCCGTCAGCCAGCCCGCCCCCTTCAGCCGCGGCCAGACCGCCGTGGTGCCGCAGTCGGATGTCGAGGTCGACGAGGAGAAGGGCAAGAAGTTCATCACCGTCCGGGACGGCGCATCCCTGTCGAGCCTGGTCGCCGGCCTGAACGCCCTGGGGGTCACGCCGCGGGACATGATCTCCATCCTGCAGACCATCAAGGCCGCCGGCGCCCTGCAGGCCGACATCGAGGTGATGTGATGGACATCGCCGCCCCCACGCTGGCCCTGCCCGCCTCGCAGCCGGTCGCCGAAAACACCGAGCAACTGGCCAAGCGCGGCCAGATCGCCAAGACCGCCAAGGATTTCGAGGCGTCGTTCCTGTCGATCATGCTGGGCGAGATGTTCAAGGACGTCGGGGCCGAGGCGCCGTTCAACGGCGGCGCAGGCGAGCAGGCGTTCAAGTCCTTCCTCGGCGACGCCATGGCCAAGCAGATGGTCAAGTCCGGCGGCATCGGCCTGTCGGACCGCGTCGCCCAGGAAATGCTGAAACTTCAGGGTCTGAGTTAGGAGAGTTCCCATGGCGATCTCCGCCACCGATGCGACCGACCGGGTCGAACAACTGATCGTCCTGAC
>JAEXKM010000363.1 GCA_023445705.1 Pseudomonadota bacterium | reverse complement strand
GTGGTGCCCGACTATCGCGTGGAGACCTCGCTCTACACCGCGCTGCCGGCTCTAGCGTCCTTCTACGGTCGCGCCGTGCTGGACAACCTGCACGACCGGGTCGGGGAGGAGGAGCAACTGCGGAGCGGGCCAGAGAGCCGCAAGACGGCCAACGGCGCCTGGGTGCGCGGCATCGCCTGGGACGGCCACCACGACGGCGGCGAACTAGGCATCTACAGCGACGAAGGGCCGAGCTTCGACTACAATCTGGCGGCCCTGCAAATCGGCATGGACCTCTATCGTCACGAGGCTGATAACGGCCAGAGGGACCACGCTGGTCTCTATGGCGCCTATGGCCGCTCAAGGGCCGAGGTCGAGCACGTGGCGGGCGTTCGAGCCGGCACGGCCAGGCTCGACGCCTACTCCGTCGGCGCGTACTGGACGCATTTCTGGAAGCAGGGCGCTTATCTCGACGGGGTGGCGCAGTACACCTGGTACGACGGCTATGCGCGATCGCCGCGGCTGGTGGAGCTCAAGGCCGAGGCCACCGGCTGGGCGCTCTCGCTGGAAGGCGGCTATCCCTTCCGGGTGCGCGAGAACTGGGTCGTCGAGCCTCAAGCCCAGATCGTCTACCAGACCTTCGACGGGAAGAAGGCCAAGGACTATTTCTCCGACGTCTCCTTCGACAGCACCGACTCCATGGTCGGACGGCTCGGCCTGCGGGTGGCCCGGACCTGGCAGAACGACGACCCGCAAGACCCGCTGCTGACCACCGGATGGCTGCGGGTGAACTATCTGCATGAATTCCGCGACGATCCGAGCACGACCTTCCCGACCGAGGACGGACCGCTGAGTTTCCAGACGGATCTCGGCGCCAACTGGATGCAGCTCAACGGCGGCGTGACCAAGCAGATGTCGAAGAACGCCGCCCTGCTGGTCAATGGCGGCTACCAGTGGAACCTCGACAAGGATAGCGAGGCCTGGACGGCCAAGTTCGGCGTGCGCTTCAACTGGTGACCCCGGCCGCTCGAGGCGCCCCTCAGTCCTTTCGGAACTTGAGGGGGCCTTGAGGGGTCGTCACAAGCAACGCGCCATCGGGGGTGAAGCTGTAGGCGTCGGCCACTTCGAGCGCGCGGAGGAACTTGTCTTCCTGCTGCATGAGGGAGGGCGCGCAGGCCATCCGGGTCGACCCCATTTTTCCAAGCGAGAGCTTGCCGGGAGCAGGCTTCGTCCAACGGCCGAAATAGCGATTGCAGCCGCCCGAGCCCGCCGCAGAACCATCCTCGGCGAGTTGCAGAGTCACGTTCGAGCGATCGATGATCCCGCCGCCAAGAAGGTCTTCCAGACGCCATTCAGATCCGACGAGGGCGTCGCCGCCCCCGCTTGCCGGCGGGGGCGGCGTGGTGGAACAGGCGGACATGAGAAGCAAAGCCAGGGCCGGAAAAACGTGTCGCATCAATTCCACTTAGAGCAGAGGACGTCGGCCAGGAAGATCCGGCTGCCGACCGTCTCGGCGGCGCTGTTCCTGGCGCTGGCATAACCAATCGAGCGGCAGAAGCTCGTCGCCTCGCGGGAGATACAGGCGGCCGATCCGCCTTCGCGAGTGCACGCCTCGATACGTACGCCGCGAGCTTGCGGCGCCGGGAAGAACTCGGCCGCCATGCCCTTGAGAGAGGCGCCCACCGGCTGTGGCGGCGTCGGACGTTCAGGTTGCGCTGGGCGAACCGAACTGACCCCGCGGACGCCGAGCTGAGCCTGCAGGTTGGCGCTCGAGCCGGTGAGAACGGTGCAGTGGCCGCGGAAATTGCGTTGATCGCAGACCTCCCAGGAGCTGCCGCCGCCCATCCGCACGCTCCGCGGCGCCCAGGTCGCCGGAAAAATCGGCAACGACCGCGTGACGGTCAGGGTTCGGCCGGTGAAGTTCGCACCAGAGAAGAACTGGGCGTTCGGAGCCATCCGATCCTGTGCGAACGAGGCCCCGGAAGCCGTCGCGGCCAGCGCTCCGCACGCCAGCAGAATACTCAATCTCATGGCTGCTCTCCCAGAGCCCATCGGCCCGGAGTGTAAATGGTCAAGCGCGGCCGTAGTTCCGTGGGTTGCGGTTCACCCCCAGGCCGGCGGCTTGCTCCGCTTGCTGACCGAAGCGAGCTTGACGTCGTCCAGCCAGATCTCGACCAGATCGCAGCTCGGATGGCTGTCGAGGAAGCAGCGCGCTTCCTCCATCACCTGGGTGACGTCCTCGCCTTGTGTGAATTCGGCCGTAGGTGAAACGCCATCGAGGCGACGGCCCATAAGAATGAACCCTTGCATCTTTCGACCCGTCCCTTGATCCGAAAGCAGCTTCGTTACTCTGCACCCAGAAGGCGAAAGGGCCAGTTCACGTTTGTGGGACCGCCGGCGTGACAAGCAGGTCGATGGTCATGTAGCGGGCGTCCTCGCCATAGCCGGCGACCTTGGCGGCGAGCGCGGGCGGCAGATCCGCCTCGGGCCGATATCCCATCTTCTGCCAGAACGCCCAGGCGCCCTGAACGGCGATGAGGTCGCCCCGAACTAGGCCGGCGGCCCGGGCGGCCTCGGCGGCGGCCTGGGCGAGGGCGCGCCCCACCCCGCGCCCGCGCGCCTCCGGCCCCATGGCCAGGTCATGGATGAACCAGTTGTCGAGGTCGGCCGCGGGGGCCTCCAGCCGGGTCCCGATCGCCGGAGGGCTGGCCGGCGGCCAGGGATGACTGAGGATGTAGGCGATCAGCCTGTCCTCGACGAAGGCGCCCCAACAGAGGCCGGGGCCCGCGACGAGCCGGCTCTCCAGCACCTCCTGGTCCTCATGATAGAGCGGCTGGTAGGCGACGAGCTGCAATTCGGCCACGGCCGGCATGTCGGCGGCGGTCAACGGGCGGATAAGGACGTCAGACACGGTCTTCAGGCTCGCAAGGAAGCGTTGGCGACCAGCTTATAGAGCATGTAAGGGAGCCGCATGGCCCTCGAGATCCTGCAGCAACACAAGGTCCACGATGGAACCTTGAGCTATGTGCGTCACGCCAGTCCGGCGACGGGCACGCCCATGCGCTTCAGCGTTTTCGTTCCGGGCGGCCTGCCGGGCCCCCTGCCCTACGCGGTCTGGCTCTCCGGCCTGACCTGCACCGAGGACAACTTCACCACCAAGGCCGGCGCCTATGCCTACGCGGCCCAGGCGGGCCTGGCGATCGTAGCGCCGGACACCAGCCCGCGCGGCGAGGGCGTCGCCGACGATCCGGCCTACGACCTTGGCCAAGGCGCCGGCTTCTATGTGGATGCGACCCAGGAGCCATGGTCGACGCACTTCGCCATGGAGACCTATGTCACGGTCGATCTGCTGGCGGCGGCGGAGAGCGGCTTCCCGCTCGATCCGGAGCGACGGGGAGTCTTCGGGCATTCGATGGGCGGGCACGGCGCGCTGACCCTGGCCCTGCGCTATCCTCAACTCTTCAAGACGGTTTCGGCCTTCGCGCCGATCTCTTCGCCGACCCGCTGCCCGTGGGGCGAAAAGGCGTTCTCGGCTTATCTGGGCGAAGGCCGCGCGGCCTGGGCCGAGCATGACGCGGCGCTGCTGATCGCCGAAGGCCGCGCCCGCGGTCGGGCGATCCTGGTCGACCAGGGCGGCGCCGACAGCTTCCTCAGCGAGCAACTGAAGCCGGAGCTCCTGGAAGCCGCGGCCAAGGAGGGCGGAGCCGACCTGACCTTGCGGATCCAGGACGGCTACGACCACTCCTACTTCTTCATCACGAGCTTCATCGGCGATCACATCGCCTGGCACGCAGCCCGGCTCTAGGCGAGCGCCTTCTTGTAAAGCGCCAGCAGCTCGGCCCAGGCCTTTTCGGCCGCCGGCTCGTTGTAGACTTGGCTGCCCTTGACGGTCCAACCGTGGCCCGCGCCTTCATAGACCTCGACCTTGGCAGGACGGCCGGCCGCGGTGAAAGCCGCCTTGAGCTTATCCTTCGCCGCCGGATCCTGTTTGTCGTCATTGTCGGCGATCAGCACCAGGTAGTCGGCGTGGGTCTTGGGGATCAGCAGCGCCGGGCTGGTCGGCTGGTCGGTGACGAGGCCGCCGCCGTGGAAACTGGCCACTGCGCCGACCCGGGCCGGGACCGCCCCGGCGGTCCGGAAGGCCAGCGGGCCGCCCATGCAATAGCCCTGGGTCCCTACCTTCCTGCTGCGATCGGTCTGGGGTTGGGCGTCGAGGAAGGCGACATAGGCGACAGCGTCGCGGTCCGTGCCCTCGGGCGTCACGCTGGCGCGGAGGGGCGTAAGCTTGGCGCGATCCTCGGGGCTGGCGAAGTTGAAGCTGCCTTCGACCACCGGCGCGCGCTTCACCCGGTAATAGAGGTTCGGCACCAGCACCACGTAACCAGAGGACGCTAGGCGACGCCCCATTTCGCGGAACACCGGGCGCAGGCTGACCACATCGGGCCAGATCACCACCGCGGGCCACTTGCCCTTGCCTTCGGGGTAGTAGAGGGCGGCGTCGGCGACCCCATCGGGGGTCTTGATCTCGACGTCCTTCTCGACGACCGCCGCAGCCGCGTGAGCCGCCGTCGCCGCGAGGCTGGCCGCGGCCGCACTCATCAGACCAAAGGTTCGCCGCGAAACCGTCGGATCCTCGATCAGGCCTTGGTGGATGTCATCGTCGCACATGCCGGGTCCTCCCTCGTCGTTGCGCGCATGGAGCGGGGCATTTGTTGCGCGGATGTTTCGCGAAGAAAAGCGCACGCCTTCCGCCAGATGACAAACGCCGAACATGTCGCCAGTCTCGGGAGATGAACGTCTCGGAGCCCTGCGCGTGATCTGGGTCCTGCCCGCCCTGATGGCCGGCAAGGCTGCGGCGACGCTGTGGCTGGCGCGGGGCCAGGTCAACGACAACGACGTGCCGGTGTCGAAGGACCTGTTTCCGGAAAGCGCGCCGCGCAAGGTGATGGCCATTTGGGCTCATCCGGACGACGAGATCACTAGCGCCGGCACGCTGAGCGCCATGGCGCGGAGCGGGGCGGAACTGACCCTCGTCTATTTGACCGCCGGCGAAGCGGCCAAGCACCCGCACTACTCGCCGAAGGAACTCGCCGAGGTTCGCCGCCAGGAAGCCGAGGCCGCCGGCCGCACCCTCGGTGCGCGCCACGTGGCTGTGCTGAGCTATCCGGACGGCGGACTGCCCGGCCACGATGGCGAGATGGTCAAGACGGAGATCGCCGAGTTGATCGCGCGCTTCGAACCGAGCCTGATCATCAGCTTCGACGAGCAGGTGGGCTTTTATGGCCATCGCGACCACGTCCAGACCGGACGCTGGGTGCGCGAGGTCGTGGAGGCCGGCGCGCCGTCCGTCCGAAGGCTCTACCAGGCCACCCTGCCGCGCCAGATGATCGCCCTGGCGCTCAAACTGGTGCAGGCCTTTCGCGATCAGTATCCGAAGGAGCCGGAAGCCGGCCTGCCGGCCCCGACCGTTGCGGTGAACATCACCCGCCAGGCTGCCGTGAAACGCGCCCTGCTCGACGTGCATGTCTCGCAGGCCGCCGTCGTGGACGATGTACAGCCCTTCGCGCGCAAGGCGCCATCCTGGCTCTACTATCGCCTCTTCGATCGGGAGTATTTCACGCTGGTCGTGGAACGCACCTAGAGCAGCTAGTCGGAATCACCCCGCAGGACGATGTCGCGGTACTTCAAGGCTACGGCCGCCGGCATGGCCGACCAACCCTGCAGCAGCGAGCCACGGCCCCACGGCGGCGAAAAGTATTCCACCGCGCCCATCCAGCCCTGCTCCAGGCAGGTGCTCCACCACCGCAGCATGGGATAGCGCCAGCCGGGCAAGCCGCGACGAAGCCGCTCCTCGGCGTACATGCCGTCGAGCCAGGGCCAATCGGCGCCGTTATGGTAGCGATAGGCGAAGGCCGACTTCGACCGGGTGTCGGCGCGGTGCTTGAATGGCGGATAGACGCACATGACGCCCCAGTCGCCAAAGCGCTGCGCCTGATTGTGCCTCGACTCGAGCTTCGTGCGCACGGCGTCCAGGACGCGCAGCGCCCGCTCCTCCGAGACCGCGTCGTGGCGCAGGAGGGTTAGGCTATCGAGCGTCAGGTGGTCCTCGACCACCGGCTCGACCTCGGCCAGCCCGTCGGGGGCGACGTAGTCGGCGTACCAGCCGTCTTCGCGCCAAAGCGCCGCCTCGATGGCCGCGCGTGTGGTCTCCGCCAGGCTGCGCGCCTCGGCGGCGAGGTTCGGCTCGATGCGCAAGCCGAGCTGGGCGATGGCGTCCAAAGCGCCGACCCAAAGGCCAAGGTCATAGGCGACGAAGCCGCCGCGATAGACATTGTCGGCCCAGTCGCGATCGTGCCGGGGTTTGACCGGCAGCCCCTGCTCGGTGAACTCCCGGTAGCGCTGAAAGATGGCCTTGATCAGCGGCCAGTGCCGCTCTGCGGGATCGTCGTCCTCACAGACCCGCACATAGTCGGCGACCGCCAGGATGAAGAACAGCGGGGAGTCGAAGTGGTCGCTCCACCAGTCTATCGAGCGCGTGTGAATCCAGTCGAGGCCGAAGACGGTGGTGCGCAGTTCCTCCCACGCGCGGGCCTGCTCGGGACCGGCCAGGATGACGCCGCTGGGCGCCTCTCCGTCCGGCTGGACGCCGGAGGCCAGCATCTCGATCTCCTCGTGGACGATGGCCGGCGCGGCCTCCAGCAGCAGTTGCAGGGTCCAATAGCCGTCGCGGTAATAGGTGCGCGCCGGCGTCGAGTAGTGCAGCCCGGCGGCCAGGCCGTCGAAACGGCCGCGCTCGTCACGGCGGGCGCTGGAGAAGGCGGCGTGGCTCCCCTGGATCACCATGCTGCGAAGCAGGGGATCGGCTTCCGGCAGGCGGTCGCAGTGCGCGGCGTAGCCCTGGGCCTCGGCCAGGATGGTTTCGATCGAGAAGCCGATGGCGCGCGCGGCCTCGCCTGGATCGGTCCCCGTCGCCACCACAAGGTCGGGGCCGCGCTGCTCTATGATCACATTGGCCCATGGCAGGTCGACATAGCGGCGGCCACGATCACGACGGACCCGCGCCTTGGGGTGTTCCATCCGGTCCCATGAAGCGCACCGGCGCGCCGGGGTGAAGCCGCGATAGGTGGCGCCCCGGATGACCATGACCGGAGCTTCCTGGGCGACGAACACACCGCCAACCTGGGCCAACAGCATGTTGGGCGCATAGACGAACGGTCCGTCGAGCGGCGAGAAACGCAGCCGGCCGAGATCGCCCTCGCCCCACAAGGCCAGCTCCGCGAACCCCGCCGCGGACACCTCGCCCTGCAACCTCGGGCCCATGACCGGCAGCAGCACCGGCTTGCGGCTTTCCACAAGCCCGTCGGTTCGGGCGGTCAGTATGGGCTCAGGCATCGGACGCTCCAGGCGGCGCGCTAGGGAAACGCAGGAGGCGGCAGAGCTTTCCCTTGCGCGCGGCTACCCCGTGGCTCAGCCCGCCCGCGAGGCGGTGATGAGATCGCGCAGGTTGGGGCCGGAGACGATCTCGATCCAGTAGCCGTCGGGGTCCTTGATGAAGGCCAGCCCCTTCATCGCGCCTTCGTCAGGCCGCTTGACGAACTCGACCCCGAGTTTCTCGAACCGGTCACAGGCCGCTGCGACATCTGGCACCGACAGGCCGATATGGCCAAACCCGCGTGGGTCGGCGTTGCCATTGTGATAGGCGAAGTCCGTATCGTCCTCGGTCCCCCAGTTATGGGTGAACTCCATCAGGGCCGGCTGCTCGAACACCCACTTCACGCGCGCGGCCGGGTCGTCGGGAATCTCCCCGCCCGGATAGCCCATGAAGTAGAGCGAGAACTTTCCGGCTGGAAAGTCGTAGCGGTCCAGCAGCGTCATGCCGAGGACGTCGCGGTAGAAGGCCACCGTCTTCTGCGGATCCTTGATGCGCAGCATGGTCTGGTTCAGCACGAAGCCGTCGGTGTCGCTCATGTCTGTCCGCTGTCCTGTGTGTGAGCCCGGCTGGCGGCCGCCAGTTCCTGCCGCATCACCGTCCTTAGCCGGTCGGGGCCGACGATTTCCACCTTGTCGCCCCAGGTGAAGAGATGCCAGGCCAACTCCCGCATGCCGCCGGCCGTAAACCTGACAATGACCGTGCCGTCGTCCTGCGGCTCCAGGCTCTGGGTCGGATGGAAGCGCCAGCCCATGGCCTCCTCGGCGCCATGCGGCCGCACGCGCAGCACCACGTCCTCCACCTCGTCCTGATAGATGCCGAAGCTGCGGTTCATGAAGGCCTGCAAAGAGAAACCCTCCGGCCGACTGCCCGGCGTTTCGGAGACTGAGATGTCGAGCACGCGGTCCAGACGCCACGTGCGCGGGTCAGCCGAATCCCCTTCGCCGCCGACCAGATAGTTCGATCGTCCGAACAGCAGGCCGAAAGGCGTCACCTCGCGGACCCGGCCGGGCGACGAACCGCCTTCGTATCGGAAGCGCAGGCGGCGCAGCGACTTGATCGCCTCGCGTATGCAGCCGAGCACCGCCTCGTCCTCGAACGGGCGCGGTCCCGGGTGGATAGCCATGGTCTCGGCCTCAAGCAGCGCCTCGAGGTCGGGAGCAAGCTTGCGGCGCGCGCCCGAGCGGATCGCAGACAGCACCTTCTGCTCCAGCGAGAGCAAGGCCGCCGCCCGGCCGCGGGCGCCGGCGGCCCGGAACTGTTCGGCCGCTACGTGCAGCGCCGCGAACTCGTCGGCGCTGGGGGCCTGGAAGATGCCATCCAGCCCCGCGGGAATACGGAACCGGCGGGTGGGCGGATCGTCCACCTCCTCCATCTGCGGGAAGGCCTCGCGGACCGCATCGCGCATCCGTTCGGCGGTGCGCCGCCCCACGCCCAACCTCTCGGCCATTTCGTCGAGGGTCAGGCCTTCGGCCGAGGCCGCCATCATTCTGGCCAGTTCGAGCAGCCTCGCGGCCTTCTCGTGACGCATTGGAACATTTCCGGAACAATTATGCGTCCGATTCTGACGCATCGGCACTTTAACAAGAACATGCCGATTGCAAAGGAGCTTCCGATGCCCACCGCCGCCCGAGTGACCTCGTTCCGCCGCCCCTATGTCGAGCCGATGTTCCTGTTCGAGGCGCGGCGCCCAATGACGCCCGCCACCGCCGAGATGATCGAACAGGTCATCACCCACGCGGACGTCATGGTCCGCCAGTCCGGCGGCCGCATGAAGCTGCGCCTGACCCACGGCATGATCGCGGCCCTCCAGGCCGAAGGCCGCCTGGGCCCCGATGCGGCCCGCCTCGCTGACCTGACGGTTATCTGGGACGAGGCTGAGGGCCAGGTGGCGACGGTGCGCGACGACGCCCGCCTGCGCGACGCCGCCGCGCGCTGGGCCGACTGGGACGCCCTGTTCGACGACGAGAGCTTTGCTCCAGTGAGCGAGGCCGCTTGAGCCGCGAAGTCTAACCCCCGGCGCCTGGCCATTTCCGCGCCGGCCGCCTGACCGGTGAGTGGAACGACTTTCGAAACGCCCGCCGAAGTACAGTTCCTTGGCGTGTGCGAACTCGGTCACCACGCTCTCGCAGGGCGTCACCGCCCAAGCACGCGAGAAATGATTTGCGAGTCATTCGCAGTCGCAATACGTTTCGCGGACATCAGGAGCACGCCACGCCCATGTCCGAAGATCACGCCCGGCTGTCCGACCTGACCCAGGGAGAGCACATGCTGCTCTGGGCCTTCCGAGCCGCGGCCTTCGGGGCCGCGGACTGCCACCTGATCCACCGCCAGTTCGAGGATGCCTGCGGACCGATGGGGATGGAGGCGCTTACCGCCCTGACCGTCTTCGTGCGGGAACTCGGCCTCGGGGGACGGCGAAAGATCAGCCTGGCCGGGCCCGGTTCCTATCGCCTCACCCGCGACGAACAGACGGTGCTAGCGCTGTTCGCCTCGGCGCAGGCAGAAGACTATGCGCGCCTGGAAGCGCATCTGGCCTGGCTGCTGGCTGACGCGCCCCGCGCGCCCTTCCCTGCCGCCGCCTGCCTGGTGGCCCAGGCCTTCGCCATGAACGGGTTGGTGCTGCGCCTGCCGACCACCGAAGCTGCGCCCGCGCCGCGTTGCGAAGCCGAGGACGGCGTCGTGACGCGCTTCCGGCGTCACGCCGCAAGATGACGAGGATCGACCATCTGGTCTGGTCCGCGCCAGACCTCGACAAGGCCACCTCCATCCTCGAAGCCCAGACAGGCGTCCAGCCGACGCCGGGCGGATCGCATCCGGGCGAAGGCACGCGCAACGCCGTGCTGGGACTGGGCCCGCGCACCTATCTCGAAATTCTGGCGCCAGATCCGGCCCAGGGACGTCTCAATGGCGCGGCACAGGAACTGGCAAGGCTGAAGGCGCCCAGGCTGCACACCTTCGCCGTGGCCGCCGACCGCCTGGATCGCGTCGCCGCAAGGCTGGAGCAGGCCGGCCTGCCCCATGCCGGTGTGATCCCTATGTCGCGACGCCTGCCCAGCGGGCGACTGGTCCGCTGGCGGCTGCTGATCCCCGCGGGCCACGCCTATGGCCCCTTCGTACCGTTCTTCATCGACTGGGCCGACGCGCCCCATCCTAGCGACGGAACCGCTGACGCGTGCCGGCTCGAGGGCCTGCGTCTGATCCACCCGGAAGCCTGGAACCTGCGGCCACTTCTGGAGCGGCTCGAGGTCGATGTCGAAGTGGCGGCCGGCCCCGCAGAGATGCGCGCCCAGCTCTCGACGCCGAGGGGCCCGTGGCCGCTCTCGTCGCTCGAAACCGCGCTTTGCAATCAAGCCTAGGGGCCGCCCTCCAGGCGCACGGCTGGGTGTCTTCATTCAAGTCGGCTTTGGTGGGAGAACATCGGTTTCCAGCCCTTGAAGGAGGCTGACATGCCGATGGATATCCAGGTCGACCGGGGCAAGCTCGAAGCGTTCCAAGGCAAGATGATCGGTGACATGGGCGCAGCGGTATCGGCCGCCCTAGTGCTGATCGGCGACAAGCTCGGCCTCTACCGGACCCTGACCGAGATCGGCCCGACCACGCCGGCCAAGCTGGCTGAGGCCGCGGGCGCCGCGGAGCGCTATGTGCGCGAGTGGCTCTCTGCCCAGGCCGCCGCGGGTTATGTCGAGTACGACCGCAAGACCGGCGAGTTCTCGATGAGCCCCGAACAGTCGATGGTCTTCGCCGACGAGGGCGGCCCCGCCTTCATGGCCGGCGGTTTCGAAATGCTGGCGGCGATGTTCCGCGACGAGGCCAAGGTCACCGACGTCTTTCGCACCGGCAAGGGGCTGGGCTGGCACGAACACGACTCGTGTCTCTTCCGCGGCACCGAGCGCTTCTTCCGCCCGGGCTACAACGCCAACCTGACCTCGGCCTGGATTCCCGCCCTGGAAGGGGTGGAAGCGCGGCTGGACAGGGGCGCCCGTGTCGCGGACGTGGGCTGTGGGCATGGCGCCTCGACGGTGCTGATGGCCAAGGCCTATCCCAACTCGCGGTTCTACGGCTTCGACTATCACGGCCCCTCGATCGAGCGGGCGCGGCAGGCCGCCAGGGAGGCCGGGGTCGAGGACCGCGTCGAGTTCGAGGTCGCCTCGGCCAAGGACTTCAACGGCGGCGCCTACGACATGGTGGCGATATTCGATGCGCTGCACGACATGGGCGATCCGGTCGGCGCCGCCCGGCACATTCGCGAAAGCCTGGCGCCGGACGGGACCTGGCTG
>JAEXKM010000357.1 GCA_023445705.1 Pseudomonadota bacterium | reverse complement strand
GGATATCTTCGGCACCTTCGACACGGGGGTGGCTAAGCGCTTCCTCGGTATGATGACGCCGCACAAGCGGTCGTTCATGTGGGCGGTGGTCGCGGTGCTGATCTCGGCGGCGTCGGTGGTGGCTATCCCGGCCCTCATCGGCCGCGCTGTCGATGCGGCGGTGGCCCGTGACGCCGCGCTGCTGGACAAGACGCTGATCGCCTTCGCAGCGCTGATTGCAGTCTATTCCACAGCGTTCTTCATGGAGCAGTGGCTGTCGGCGCGGCTAGCCCAACGGGTGATCTTCGACATCCGTCGCAAGATGTTCGACCACTTCCAGGACGTGTCTCTGTCCTTCATGGACAAGACGCACGTCGGGCGGATCATGTCCCGTCTGCAGGGCGACGTGAACGCGCTGCAGGAGTTCCTTGAGAGCTCGACCGGCGCGGTCGGGGACCTGGCCATGCTGGTCGGGATCACCGCGGTGCTGATCAGCATGGACTGGCGGCTGGGGCTGCTCACCCTGACGGTGCTGCCCCTGCTGATCCTGGTGCGGGCCATCTGGCTGCCCTTCTCGAAGAAGAGCTTCCGCGAGGCGCGGGACGCCTCATCGACCGCCAACTCCGCCCTCGCTGAGAACATCAACGGGGTGCGGACGGTCCAGGAGACCCGCCGCGAGGCGATGAACTTCGAGCTCTATCGCGAGAAGGCGCACGAGAACTTCAAGGCCCAGGCCGGCGCGGCCTGGATGACCCAGATCATGGTCCCGACGGTCGACATCCTGACCGGCTTCGCCATGGCCATCGTTGTGGTGGTCGGCGGCAATGCGGTGCTGGGCGGACGGCTGGAGGTCGGCGTGATGGTCGCCTTCATCTTCTACGTCCAGCGGTTCTTCGATCCGGTGCGGATGCTGTCCATGCAGTACACGATCATGCAGCGTGCGATGGCGGCCGGGCACCGGATCTTCGAGGTGCTCGACGTCAAGGTGACCATCCAGGACAAGGCCGATGCGGTCCCGCTGCAGGATGCGCCGGCCACGGTCGAGTTCAAGAACGTGACGTTCGGCTATGATCCCGCGCGCCCGGTGCTCCACGACATCAGCCTGAAGGTGAACCCGCGCGAGGTTGTGGCGCTGGTCGGTCCCACGGGCTCGGGCAAGACCTCGATCATCGCCCTGACGCACCGGTTCTACGAGGTCGATCAGGGCCAGGTGCTGGTGGGCGGCCACGACGTGCGCGACGTGACCCTCGACTCCCTGGGCAAGACCATCGGAATGGTCCTTCAGGAGCCGTTCCTCTTCACCGGGACCATCGAGGAGAACATCCGCTACAACACTGAGCGCGCGAGCTTCGACGACGTGGTCGAGGCGGCCAAGGCGGTGAGCGCGCACGACTTCATCATGCGCTTGCCGGACGGCTACCAGACGCGGCTCGGCCAGCGTGGCCGCAACATCTCCATGGGCCAGCGCCAGCTCATCTCCTTCGCCCGCGCCCTGGTGGCCGACCCGCAGATCCTGATCCTCGACGAGGCCACGGCGAACATCGACTCCTTTACCGAGCAGGCGATCCAGAAGGCCCTGAAGGTCCTCTTCGCCGGGCGGACCTGCATCGTCATCGCTCACCGGCTGGCGACCATTCGCGACGCGGACCGGATCGTCGTGCTGCAGCAGGGCAGGATCCTGGAGCAGGGGCCGCACGACGAGCTCATGCGCACCGGAGGGCTCTATTCGAGGCTCTACACCTCGGCGCACGCTTCGTTCGACGACCAGGTGGTGGCGGTGACGGGGGATGCGGAGTTCGCCACCCGGACGTAACAGGCGGTTTCATGAAGCCGACGGTAGGGCTAGTTTCGTCAGGTTTCCTGCCGAGAGTCCCCATGATCCGTACGATAGCCGTCTCGTTCGCCGCCTCCCTGCTGGCCTCCACCGCCCTGGCGCAGGACAGCGGACCCATCGATCCGGCGAAGCTGTCGTCCATCACCCGGACCATGGCGTCGGATGAGTTCCAGGGGCGTTCGCCAGGTTCCCCTGGCGAGGCCAAGACGATCGAGTACCTGGTCCGCGAGTTCAAGGCGCTGGGCCTGGAGCCGGCCGGGGACCCTGGCGTCTACACCCAGGACGTCGCGCTGGTCCGGACCCAGGTAAAGGGCGAGGGCGCCTTCTCGCTCGACCTCAAGGGCAAGGCACGCAAGCTCGAGCGTAATCGCGACATCTCGGCCACCACCCTGCAGCCGGTCGACAAGGTCGCCATAGCCAAGGCGCCGCTGGTCTTCGTCGGCTATGGCGTCACCGCTCCCGAACGCGGCTGGGACGACTACAAGGGCGTGGACCTGAAGGGAAAGGTCGCGGTCTACCTGATCAACGATCCGGACTTCGAGGCTCAGCCCGGCGAGCCCGTGGCCGGAAAGTTCGGCGGTCAGGCGGCCACCTACTACGCCCGCTGGACCTACAAGTACGAAGAGGCCGCGCGGCGCGGGGCCATCGGCGCACTGATCGTCCATGAAACGCCGGGCGCCGGCTACGGCTGGTCGACGGTGGTGGCCTCGAACGGCGAGGGTTTCGACATCGTCCGGGCCGATCCGGCCAAGGACAAGGTGCTGCTGCAGGGCTGGCTGAGCGGCGAGGTCTCGCGCGAGCTGTTCGCCGCCTCCGGCCTGAACTTCGACGAGCTGAAGGCCAAGGCGCGCCGCGCCGACTTCCAGCCGATCGCGCTCACCGGTTCGACCTTTTCGGCCAGCTACGACCTCGACCATACCCAGGTCGTCAGCCGCAACGTGATCGGCAAGATCACAGGCGCCTCCAAGCCCGACGAGAGCGTCATGTTCGCGGCTCACTGGGACGCCTATGGCGTGGGCGCGCCGGACGCCCAGGGCCGGACGGTGCGGCCAGGCGCGCTGGACGACGCCATCGGCGTGGCCGGCACGATGGAGATCGCGCGCGCCTTCAAGGCCGGCCCGCCGCCGGCCCGCACCCTGGTGTTCGCCGCCTGGACGGCCGAGGAACGCGGGCTGCTGGGTTCGGAGTATTACGGCGTGCATCCGACCGTGCCGCTGGAGACGATGGCGGCCAACCTGACCATGGACGTGCTGCAGCCCAACGGGCCGGCCAAGGACGTGGTGCTGATCGGCGCCGGCCAGAACGCCCTGGAAGACATGCTGGCCGATGCGGCCAAGCAGCAGGGCCGGACCATTACGCCGGACGCCAAGCCGGAACGGGCGCTGTTCTACCGGGCCGACCACTTCTCGATGGCGCGTCGCGGCGTGCCGGTGCTGCTGCTGATGGGGCTGGGCGGCGGGGCCGACCTGGTCAAGGGCGGCCGGGAAGCCGGGGATCGCTGGGTCAGCGACTATACGACCCACGCCTATCACACGACGGGCGACGTCTGGTCGGCCGATTGGGACCTGCGCGGCGCAGCCCAGGACGTGGCGCTGTTCTACGAGATCGGCAAAGAACTCGCGGCCGGCGGCAAGTGGCCGAACTGGCGTGAGGATTCCGAGTTCCGCCCGGTTCGGGACGCGAGCGCCGACAAGCGGAAGTAGGCGCCCCCCCCCCATGGGGCGACCGCCTTTCGGCGGCCCCCTCCGTCACGCCTTCGGCGATCCATCTCCCCCAGCGGGGGAGGATCTTGGTCTGAGCTGTCAGCGAAGCCGACTGAGGGGGCCTAGCCCTCCCAGCGCTTGAAGATGACGCTGGCGTTGACGCCGCCGAAGCCGAAGCCGTTGGAGAGCGCGTAGTCGAACTGCGCCTTGCGGGCCTGGAGGGCCACGAGGTCGAGACCGGCGGCGTCTTCGTCGGGGTGTTCGAGGTTCAGGGTCGGCGGGATCACCTGGTCGCGCAGGGCCAGGACCGTGAAGATCGCCTCCAGGCCGCCGGCGGCGCCCAGCAGGTGTCCGGTCGCCGACTTGGTCGAGCTGATGGCAGGACCCGCCCCGGTTCCGAACACCGACTTGATCGCGGCCAGTTCACCCTTGTCGCCGACAGGCGTGGAGGTGGCGTGGGCGTTCAGGTGGCCGATGGCGGAAGGATCAAGCCCCGCCTGGGCCAGGGCCATGCGCATGGAACGGGCCGCGCCCGATCCGTCTTCCGGCCCTGCGGTCAGGTGATAGGCGTCGGCGCTGGTGCCGTATCCAACCAGTTCGGCGATCGGCTTGGCGCCGCGCGCCAGGGCGTGCTCAAGCTCTTCGATCACCATGATCCCAGCGCCCTCGCCCATGATGAAGCCATCGCGGTCGGCGTCGAAGGGGCGCGAAGCCTTCGCCGGATCGTCGTTGAAAGCCGAGCCCAGGGCGCGGGCCGCGGCGAAGGAGCCGAGGGCCACACGGTCGACCGTCGCCTCGGCGCCGCCGCAGAGGGCGACGTCGGCCTCGCCGGCGCGGATCATGCGCGCCGCATCGCCGATCGCCTGGACGCCGGCGGCGCAGGCGGTGACGGGGGCGCCGAGCGGCCCCTTATAGCCATAGCGGATCGAGACCCAGCCCGCGGCCAGGTTCGCCAGGAACGAGGGCACGGTGAAGGGAGAGAGCCGCCGCACGCCGCGCTCGTCCGTGATGCGCACCGCGTCGGCGATGGCGGGGAAGCCGCCGATGCCGGTGGCGATGATCGTCGCGGTCCGCTCTTTCTCGCTCTCGCTTGCGGGATTCCAGCCGGCCTGAGCCACCGCTTCGTCGGAGGCCGCTAGCGCGAACTCGATGAAGCGGTCCATCTTCTTC
>JAEXKM010000314.1 GCA_023445705.1 Pseudomonadota bacterium | reverse complement strand
TCACCGGCGACCTTGCCCTCGATCGTCTGCTCGCCCATGCGGCCCGACGTCGTGCCGGTGAAGGTGTCGCCGTTGGTCGCGATCTTCGCCTCGACCTCTTGCGCGCCCATCGGCGATTGAATGGTGATCTTCCAGTTGCCGTCCGCGGACATGGTGTCCCTCCCTGGGTTTAGGCCGGGCACCTAACCAAGGCTCGCCATCCCGCGCAAGAGGTGACGCGGGCGTCATCTTTGACAATGTTCATTCCGAACGGGGCGGCCCGCGCCAGTGGGCGGGCATCGGCTCGTCGCCAAACGAGAAACCCGCCGCGCGCAATGCGGCCACGAGGCCCAGGATCCGATCGTAGAACTCGTTGGTGGCGTCCATCATTTCGGCGGAGAGGAAGACTGGACGCGGGGTGATGAGCCCGCCGGGCACGCGTTCCACGATGCCTTCCTTCACGAAGGCTTCGACGTAGCCGCTGATCACCGCGGGAGGTCCGCCGAGGGCGCGCTGCAACTCCTCGTCGGTGATCGGGACATTGGCGCTATCGGGCGCGACGTCAAAGATGCCCTTGTAGCGGTCGTCTCCAATCAGGTGTTCGCTGTTGGCGTTCCAGATCGTCGTGAAGACGAGGAGGGCGAACATGTCGCCGCCGTGCAGGCGAGAAAACGAGCGCAGAGCTTTCAGAATTTCGTAGACGCTGGCGCGGAGCACCGCACGGCGGTTGTCGACGCCTCTGTTACTGCTCAACCCACCGCCCCCTACGTCCCAAATCGAAACACCTATGAGGAGGCGGGCCCCTTAAGGTCAAGCTCGGCTTCGTCGCCGAACTGGAAGCCGGCCGCGCGCATGCTTGTCACGAGGGCGACCGCGCGGCTGTAGATCTCGTTCGTGCCGTCCAACATGGCAGGCTGGGCGAAGACGGCGGTGGGCACCACCAGGCCGCCGCCGGCGCTGCGTTCGACGATGTCCTTTTCGATGAGCCGGTCGACATAGATCGAGAGGATGTCCTCGGGGATGCAAACCAGGCGCTGCAACTCCTCGAAGCTCACCGGGCGGCGCAACGCGTTCGGCGGGATATCCCGCAACTCGGCGAAGCGCTCTTCGCCGATCAGGTGGTGGCTGTTCAGCACCCACACGCCGGTGAAGGTCAGGAACTCGATGGTGTCGCCGCCGCTCAGCCGCGCCAGGGAGTTCATCGCGCGAAGGATATCGTGGGCGAAAATCCTGACGATGGCGCGCCGGTTGTCGGGGGGAGAATCTGTCGTCACTGATTGCGCCTCGAAGACCGCTTTCGAGGTCTAGGACACTTCAATACGCAACGACAATCGCCGAGTGACCGGCGGGGGGATTTTACTCCGCCGCCTCGAGCGGTGCGGCCTCGGCCTTGGCGAGTTCGGCGGCCTTGGCTTCGACCAGCTCGACGATGTGGTCGACCATCCGCTCGTTGTCCATCTTATGGTCCGGCTTGCCGGCCATGTAGACCATCCCGGCGCCCTTGCCGCCGCCGGTAAACCCGATGTCGGTGAGCAGGGCCTCGCCCGGGCCGTTCACGACGCAGCCGATGATCGAGAGGCTCATCGGGGTGGCGATGTGGGCCAGGCGCTGCTCCAGGGCCTCGACCGTTGCGATGACGTTGAAGCCCTGCCGCGCGCAGGACGGGCAGGCGATGATGTTCACGCCGCGATGGCGCAGGCCCAGCGACTTCAGGATGTCGAAGCCGACCTTGATCTCCTCGACCGGATCGGCGGCGAGGCTTACCCGGATGGTGTCGCCGATCCCGGCCCAGAGCAGCGAGCCCATGCCGATCGACGACTTGACCGTGCCGGTGCGCGTGGCGCCGGCCTCGGTGATGCCGACGTGCAGCGGACAGTCGATCGCCTCCGCCAGTTGCTGGTAGGCGGCGACGGTCATGAAGACGTCGGACGCCTTCACGCTGATCTTGAACTCGTGGAAGTCGTTGTCCTGGAGAATGCGGGCGTGGTCGAGGGCGCTTTCGACCATGGCCGCGGGGCAGGGCTCGCCGTACTTCTCCAGCAGATGCGGTTCGAGGCTGCCGGCGTTTACGCCGATGCGCATGGAGCAGCCGTGGTCGCGGGCGGCCTGGATGACTTCCTTCACCCGCGCCGGCGAGCCGATGTTGCCGGGGTTGATGCGCAGGCAGGCCGCGCCGGCCTGGGCCGCCTCGATGCCGCGCTTGTAGTGGAAGTGGATGTCGGCCACGAGCGGGACCTTCGCGGCCTTGGCGATGGTCTTGAAGGCTGCGGTGGAATCCTCGTCGGGGCAGGAGACCCGCACGATGTCCGCCCCAGCCTCTTCCAGCCCGCGGATCTGGTCGATGGTCGCCGCGGCGTCGGCCGTCAGCGTGTTGGTCATCGACTGGACCGTGATCGGGGCGTCGCCCCCGACCTCGACCGCGCCGACGCGGATCTTGCGCGAGACGCGGCGATCGATGGCGCGCCAGGGGCGGACGTGGGTGTGGTCTTGCACGGTCATGGCCTCGCAAAATAAGGCCTCGCGCGTCAAAACGCGAGGGCCGGAACGCCGCTAGACGATCTCCTCGCCCGGCTTAAGCCCGCAGGCCAGCAGCGCCTCCCAGACACCCTCGGCGCTTTCGGCGAAACGGAAGAGGTCCAGGTCCGAGCGCTTGATCATGCCTTCGGCGATCAGCACCTCGAAATTGATCGCCGCCCGCCAGTAGGCTTCGTCGAACAGCACGACCGGGATCGGCGGCGCCTTGTCGGTCTGGCGCAGGGTCAGGATCTCGAAGAGCTCGTCGAAGGTGCCGAAACCGCCGGGGAAGACCACCAGGGCGTTGGCGCGCATGGCCAGATGCATCTTGCGCATGGCGAAATAGTGGAAGCGGAAGGTCAGCTCCGGCGTCGAATAGGCGTTCGGCTCCTGCTCGAAGGGCAGGGTGATGTTGAAGCCGACCGAAGGCGCGCCTGCGTCGGCCGCGCCGCGGTTGGCGGCTTCCATGATGCCAGGGCCGCCCCCGGTGGCGATGACGTTGTCGCGCGGGCGTCCGTTGGCGAGGATGGCGCCGCCACGTTGCGAGGCGATCTTCCCGAACTCACGGGCCGCAGCGTACCAGCCGGCGTGCCGGCCCGGCCCTTTCTCGGCGATCCGTGCGCTGCCGAAGACGACGACGGTGGTCCGTACGCCCCAGGCGCGCAGGGCTTCCTCGGCCTTTGCGTACTCCAGCAGGAAGCGCACGCCGCGCATGGAGTCGCCGAGCAGGAAGTCCTCGTCCAGCGCGGCCAGGCGATAGGAGGGGGAGGCGATTTGGGCCTCGTTTCCGATATCTCCGCCGTCGCTGCCGGTCGCCATGCCTGAAACTCCTACTGAAAAGGAGCGGCAACTTGGCCGGAATGGAGGCGGGAAGCTAGTCTGCGAGCTTCGCGGCCGAGGTGGTGGCTGCAGGCATCAGGCCCTTGCTCTGGCCGCCGACGAACACCTGGAAGGCGTGGGGGTCGGAAACCTCGAGGTTGAGGCCCTTGAGGTTCGGCACGCGATAGGCCTCGCCCATGGAAAGCTGGCGGGCGAAATAGACCGGGCCGCCCTGGCCGCGGACGATCAGGGACGCGCCCTTGCGCGCCTGGAGAACGATGGTCGAAGCGCCGGGCGCCGCGCCATAGACCGTGCCCCGCGGGATGAAGGTCGGCGGCAGGGGTTGGGTCGCCTCGGGCGCGGCCTTCGGATTGGCGGCGGCGGCCTTCTTCGCGGCCTCAACGGCGTCGGAGGACCCGCCCGCCGCGGTGGCGATGTCGAGGCCCGGGGTTTCGTAAGGCGTTGGCGTGGTGGATTCCACCGGCGCGGGCAGGGGCGCGCCCAGGGCGACGGGGCCGGCCGGCGCGGCGAGCTTGGCCTTGGCCATGGCCGAGGCTGGCGCGGTGTGCGGCGGAGGCGCGTCCTGGCTCATCGCGTGCTGGGCGACGTTCCAGAGCACGATAGCGGCGATCACCAGCAGGCCGCCGCCGACGACCATGGTCAGGCGAGGGTCCTTGCGCTCCTCGACGCCGATGGGCGCGCGCAGGGCGGTGTCCGGCGTCGGCTCGTCGCGCCGGAAGCGTTCGACCGCCATGTCGCCGTCGAGGCCGAGCGCGGCCGCGTAGGCGCGGATGTAGCCGATCGTGAACGGGCGGGAAGGCAGCTCTTCAAGGCGCATGTCCTCGATGGCCGCAAGGTAACTGCGGCGAATTCGCGTAGAATCCGCGAGGTCTTGAAGGTTGAGGCCCTTGAACTCGCGCGCAGCCTTGAGCGCAGCGCCAATATCCGGCGCGGCGTCGATGGTGGGAATCGGGCTTTTTCGGCGCTCGGCGTTGCGATCGCCGTCGTTGCGGACGTTCAGACTTGTAACCCCGCCAGTATCGAGCGGCATGGCTACTTGGCGCCTCTTGCTAGCGTTACGATCTAAAGGCGAACTGACGTCCTGCCGGGATTACAGTAAAGATCTTAATATTTGATTGTGGGTAACATCGAAATCTCCCCAATTCAATGCGTTAATCAGACGCGGGGAGACAAGGTCGCGCTTGTTTTGCGCTGAGCTTTAGATCGCCAAATACAATTTGCGGGCGAGGGTCTCGATCTCGTTTCGGACCGATCCAGCCGAGCTGCGCGCCAGGGTGGTCACGCCGCGGCGGGCGGCTTCGCGATCGCAGGACAGCACCATCTGCTTGACCGGGCCGATGCCGGCCGGCGGCATCGAAAGGCGTTCAAAGCCAAGCGCCACAAGGGCGAACGCCTCCAGCGGCCGTCCGGCCATCTCGCCGCAGACCGAGACAGGGGTGCCGGTTTCCTCACAGGCGACCTGGATCGTCTCCAAGGCGCGCAGAGCCGGCGGCGAAAGGAAGTCGTAGCGTTCGGACACGCGGGGATTGCCCCGGTCGGCGGCGAACAGGTACTGCATCAGGTCGTTGGTGCCGACACTGACGAAATCAGTCATCGGAAGTAGAGCGTCCAGGTGCCAAACCAGCGCCGGAGCCTCGATCATGGCTCCGACGTCGAGCCGGGACGGCGCGGGCCGGCCGCGCCGCTGGGCCCAGGCCACCTCGTGATCGACCAGGGCGCGGGCGGTGCGGAATTCATCCACGCTGGCCACCAGCGGGAACATGATCCGCAGCGGGCGGCCGCGGGACGCGGCGATGAGGGCGCGAAGCTGCAGGCGCAGCAGGGCTGGACGGTCCAGGCCCATGCGGATGGCGCGCCAGCCAAGCGCAGGGTTCTCTTCCCGCTCGGCCTCCAGATAGGGCAGCACCTTGTCCCCGCCCAGGTCGAGGGTGCGGAAGGTGACGGGGCGATCGCCGGCGGCGTCCATGACCCGCTCGTAGAGGGTCGCCTGCGCATTGAAACGGGGCATCTCCTCGGCGACCATGAACTGGAATTCGGTGCGGAAGAGGCCAATGCCCTCGGCGCCCGTCTCGTCCAGGATGTCGAGATCGACGTCGAGGCCGGCGTTCATCAGCAGGCTGATCTTGGCGCCGTCCCGCGTGAAGGCCGGCGTGTCGCGCAGTTTCGCGAACTCGGCTCGCCGTTGCAGGCGCACTTCCAGGCGGGCGTGCAGGGCTTTGACCACGTCGGCGC
>JAEXKM010000295.1 GCA_023445705.1 Pseudomonadota bacterium | reverse complement strand
CCGGTGGTCTGATCACCCGTAAGCGCGCGCGCATACCGGCGCACATAAGGCAGGTGCGGCGCAAGTCGGGCCAGAAGACTCAAAATTAACCCCTCCCAATCAGGAAATATGGCCGAGCAGGAAGGCTCCCCTGCCCTTCATCATCATTTGCCCGAAACGTCGCCTTTGGGAACCGGTTCCCTCGGTCCACGGTTTTCTGCATGCTACAATCTTTACTGTGTGGAACCCTGGGTGGGGTGAGGCGTTGACCGGCGACGAGAACGAACCGAGGGGGCGGGCTCCGCGAAAGCCGGGCGCCGAGAACATGATAGATCATCACGCCACTGAGGATCGGCGCAGATCGCCGGCAGCGCTCGACGAGGCGCGGCTGCGGCAGCAAGCAATCGGTGTGCGCCTGCGTCAGATGTTCGACGAGGTGGTTTCCGAGCCCGTGCCCGAAGAATTCCTCTCCATCCTTCGCGAGGCGGACAAGAAGTCAGCGGAGAAAGGCTGATGGCCGAGCACAACAAGGCCCGGCCGACCGACGACGACGAAGCGTTCAAGCGCGAGCTGGTGAAGCTGATCCCGCATCTGCGGGCCTTCGCCCGGACCCTCGCCGGCGACCCGGCCACGGCCGACGACCTGGCCCAGGACGCGATGATGAAGGCCTGGGACGCGCGCCAGAGCTTTCAGATGGGCACCAACATGAAGGCCTGGACCTTCATGATCCTGCGCAACCAATTCTATTCGGAAAAGCGGCGCTCCTGGCGTCAGAGCCAGCTCGACCAGGAAGCCGCCGAACGGACCCTGGTCGCGGTGGACGACCCCGAGGCTCCGGTGGCGCTGGATGAATTACGCCTGAGCCTGGCCCAACTGCCGCCCGAACAACGCGAGGCCCTGATCCTGGTCGGGGCGGGCGGCTTCGCCTATGAAGAGGCCGCCGAGATCTGCGGATGCGCCGTGGGAACGGTGAAGAGCCGGGTCAGCCGGGCGCGAAAGGCTTTGCACGTGATCCTCGACGACGGATCGTATGAGCGGGATGGAAGCGCGGCAGGCGACGCCATGAGCGCCATTCTCGCCGACGCGGAGCGCCTGAGCTCCGCGCGGTAGGCGGGGCGATGGACGGCTCACCTTGGGGTTCCCTCTCAACGATCCGGGTCAGGCTGACCGCAGCCCTGGCGGCTGCGCTGCTGCCCGTGCTGATCCTCGGTATCCTGCAGTCCGGGATCGCTTTCCGCCGGGAGGGCGTGCAGCTTCGCGAGGAGCTGGCGGCCGCGTCCGAACGTAGCGCGGCGACAGCCCGCGCCCGCATGGAGGCCGCGGACATCCTGCTGGAGACCCTGGCCCCGGGCTCGGTCGGCTTCAACTGCGCCCAGCGGCTGGCCGAGGTCACCCACCGTATTCCCGGCTACAGCAACCTGATCCGCTTCGACCGGCGTGGCCGCGTAGCTTGCGCCGCGGGCGACGTTCCCGCCGACACCGAACGCTTCAATCGGCCCTGGTTCCAGCGGCTGGCGGCGGGCGACAGCCTGGTGATCACCCGCGACGCCGGCGCCAACTACGCCGACGTCCCTGCGCTGCTGGCGGCGGTGCCGGCCTCCGACCCGCGGGTCGGCTTCGACGGCGCCCTGGTGGCGGTGATCTCGCTGGAGAGCCTGGCCCCGCGGACCGCCGACCGGTCGCTGCCGGAAGGGGCCGAGGTCGCCCTGGCCGACGGGCGCGGCGACTACATCAACGCCACCGACAAGGAAGCCTTCCCCGAGCTGCCGGCCGACTGGCGCACCAAGGCCCTGAAGCAAGGCTCGATGGTCTGGTACGACCGCGACGTGCGGGGCCAGCAGCGGGTGTTCTCGGCCGCGCCCCTGGTCGCCGACGAACTGTTCGTCATCCTCTCGGCGCGGTCCGGGGGCCTGTTCTCCTGGGCGACGCTCAATCCGCTCACCAGCATCGTCTTCCCGATCCTGACCTTCATCCTGGCTCTGGTGGCCGTGTCGGTGGTGACCGAGCGGGTGGTCACGCGATGGATCGCCTACCTCCAGCGGATCGCCGCGCTCTACGCCCGCGGGCGGCTGAGCGTGCGGCCGGTCCACGCCGACCAGGCCCCGCCGGAGATTCGCGACCTGGCCGAAACCCTGGAGGACATGGCCGACGCCATCGTCGGGCGCGACGCCTCGCTGCGGGACTCCCTGGCGCAGAAGGACGACCTGATGCGCGAGATCCATCACCGGGTGAAGAACAACCTGCAGGTCATCTCCTCGCTGCTGAACATGCAGCAACGGGCGCTGTCGGACCCGGCTGCACGAGCCGCCATGTCCGACACCCGCCAGCGGATCACCGCCCTGGCCCTGATCTACCGCGCCCTCTACCAGGGGCCGGACCTGAAGCGGGTGGACCTGCGCGCCTTCCTGGAAGAGCTGACCGCGCAGTTGATCGCGGCCGACGCGGTTCAGGGCGCGCACGTCCAAACCGAGATCCATGTCGACGACCTGGTGATCGACCCCGATCGGCTGGCCCCCCTGGCGTTGTTTGCGGTCGAGGCCGTAACCAACGCCCAGAAGCACGCCTTCGCCGGCCGCGGCGGCCGGCTGACCGTCAATTTCACGGTTCGGGGCGAAGAGGCTGAACTCGAGATCAGCGACGACGGCGACGCGCCGGAGGACGCGCTCAATTCCTCGGGCGTCGGACGCACCCTGATGACCGCCTTCGGCCGCCAGCTAAGGGGCCGTTCGGAGGTGTTCCGCAACGACAAGGGCGGCGTGACCGCACGGCTGATCTTCCCCACTCCGACCGACGAAACCGCGGCTCGACAGGCCCGCGCAGGGGGGAACCAGGCTGCGGCGTGACCGTTAATGGCGCCGCACAGTTTTCCCTAGGAGAGGCATGAACCACATGCGCAAGCTCGTCATTTTCGCCGCCCTCGCCGTCAGTCTTGCGGTGAGCGCCTGTAACACCGTCTCCGGCGCCGGCAAGGACGTGAAGTCCGCTGGCGAAGCCGTGACCAACACCGCCGAAGACGCCAAGCACTAGGTAACTCGCGCGCGCTTTCAGAATTCGTCGATTGAGCGGCGCGCCGGCGCGGGGGAGGCTGAAGGCCTCTCCCGTAAAGCCGCACGAGGCGCGCGATGATCGACCTGCATTACTGGCCGACCCCCAACGGCAAGAAAGTCACCATTCTGCTCGAGGAGCTGGGCCTGCCGTACCGGGTGGTTCCGGTGCACATCGGCCGGGGCGACCAGTTCACCGACGACTACCTCAAAATCTCCCCCAACAACCGCATGCCCGCGATCGTCGATCACGAGCCGGCTGACGGCGGGCCGCCGCTGAGCATCTTCGAGTCCGGCGCGATCATGATCTATCTGGCCGAGAAGGCCGGGCGCTTCCTGCCGACCGACGTCCGCGGCAAGTACGAGGTCATCCAGTGGGTGATCTGGCAGATGGCCAACCAGGGGCCGAAATTCGGCGAGCGGGGCCACTTCAGCCGCGTGGCGCCCGAGCACGGCGACCAATCCTATGCCCAGCGCCGGTTCAACGATGAAACCCACCGGCTCTACGGCGTGCTGAACAACCGCCTCTATGACCGCCGCTATATCGCCGGCGACGACTATTCGATCGCCGACATGATCTCCTATCCCTGGACCGCCGGCTGGCAGGCCCAGGGCATCGACCTGAACGAGTTCAAGTATTTCAAGCGCTGGTTCGAGGAGCTTTCGGAGCGCCCGGCCCTGAAGCGCGGGATGGAGGTGAGCTCTGGCGTGGTCGAGGACCCGGCCACAATCACCCCCGAGGAGCAGGAACGCCGCCGCAAGCTGCTCTACAACCAGCGCGCCCGGCCAGCGCCCGTCGCCTAGATCGGAATACTTCCAGTCCGCGACGGACACGCCCGCCCTCCGACGGTTTTCGAAGGGCGGGCGGCCGAAAGCCGGATGCCGGTCAGACGAGCTCGGCCGGCTTGACCCCCAGTTCCTTCAAAAAGGGCTCGGCGTAGTCGATGCGCCCGGTCAGGGTCTTCGGATCGCCGGAGGCCAGGCGATAGACCGCCTCGGCGATGTATTCGATGGGCTGGACGCGGTCCTTGGTGGCCTCGTTGATCAGGCCGTGGACAGCGACGCCGGGCGTGTCGACGAGGCCGGGCGAGACCACGTTCACGGCGATGTTGTCGTCATAGACTTCAGAGGCAAGGCCAGTGCTGAAGCGCTCGAGCGCAGCCTTGCACATGCCGTAGACGGTGCCGCCGCGGCCCCGCTGGAAGGGCATCTTCGGGTGGATGCCGGCCGGCGAGGAGATGTTGACGATCCACCCGCCGCCGCGCTCGCGCATGCCGGGGATGACGAGCTGCGAGAGGTGGAAGGGCGCATAGACCTGCACCTCCATCATCAGCTTGAAGCGCTTCTCGGGAAATTCCTCGACCAGGATGAAGTAGGTGATGGCCGCGTTGTTCACGAGGATGTCGATGGGGCCGAACAGGGCTTCGGCCTCCTGCACCAGGCGCTCGCGCTCGACCGCCTGGGCGAGGTCGGCCTTGATGAAGGCGGCCCGGCCGCCGGCGGCGCCGATCCGCTCGACCGTAGCGGCCAGGGTGCCGGGCAGGCGGCTCTCGCCGGACTCGGCGGTGCGGGCCGAGGCGACGACGCTCGCCCCCTCCTGCGCCAGGCGGGCGCAGATCGCCTCGCCGATGCCGCGGCTTGCGCCGGTGA
>JAEXKM010000266.1 GCA_023445705.1 Pseudomonadota bacterium | reverse complement strand
GACGAATTGTGGACAATTATGGCAGGCGGCGCGATAAGCCCGCCACAGGTAAAGGGGACCGCCTCGCACGCGCGATCGTCGAGCGTCTGGGCGGTATTCGAGATCGATGGATTACAAGAACGCCTTCCGCACCGCCCTCGAACAGATCCGTTCGGAAGGTCGTTACCGGGTGTTCGCTGATCTGAAGCGCCATCGCGGCGCGTTTCCGCGGGCGACCTGGACGCGTCCCGACGGCGGTCAGTCGGACGTCGTGGTCTGGTGTTCGAACGACTATCTCGGCCAAGGCCAGAACCCGGTCGTGATGGACGCCATGCATCAGGCGATCGACGAGGCCGGCGCCGGTTCGGGCGGAACCCGCAACATTTCCGGCACCACGGCCTATCACGTGGAACTGGAGCACGAGCTTGCCGACCTGCATGGTAAGGAAGCGGCGCTGCTGTTCACCTCGGGCTACGTGTCCAACGAGGCTTCGCTCTCGACGCTCTACAAGATCCTTCCGGGCCTGATCATTTTCTCGGACGAGTTGAACCACAACTCGATGATCTCCGGCATTCGCGCCGGCAAGCGCGAGCAACGCCGGGTGTTCCGCCACAACGATCTGGCGCATCTCGAAGAACTGCTGGCGGCCGCGCCGGCCGATGCGCCGAAGGTGATCGCGTTCGAGAGCGTCTACTCGATGGACGGCGACATCGCCGACATGAAGGCGACCGTCGCTCTGGCCAAGAAGTACGGCGCCATGACCTATCTGGACGAGGTCCATGCGGTCGGCATGTACGGCCCCCGCGGCGCCGGCGTCGCCGAACGTGACGGCGTCATGACCGAGATCGACATCATCGAAGGCACGCTGGGCAAGGCGTTCGGCGTGATGGGGGGGTACATCGCGGCCGACACGGTCATCGTCGACGCCATCCGCAGCTACGCTGACGGCTTCATTTTCACGACTTCGCTGCCGCCGGCGCTGGCGGCGGGCGCCGTCGCTTCGATCCGCTATCTCAAGGAACACAACGAGGTTCGCGTTGCTCATCAGGAGCGCGCCGCCGCCCTGAAGGCGCGCCTGGCCAAGGCCGGGCTGCCGGTCATGCCTTCGGTCAGCCATATCGTGCCGGTCCTTGTCGGGGATCCCGTGCACTGCAAGATGGTCTCGGACGTCCTGCTGAGCGACTACGGAATCTACGTGCAGCCGATCAACTATCCGACCGTGCCGCGTGGGACCGAGCGTCTGCGCTTCACGCCGTCGCCGGCGCACACCGACGAGATGATGGACGCCTTGGCTGACGCACTCGAGAAGCTCTGGGTTCACTGCAATATCGCGCGGGTGGGCGGCCAGGCCGCCTGACGCCAACGCGCTGGCGGCTTGTTTCGGCTGAACCTTGCGGATCAGCCGAAACAAGCGCATACCCGCGAAATCTCAACCCTCTAGCGGAGACCTCACGGGTTCGCTGATTTTTCAGGAGCGGCTAGGCCGCAAACCTCATTTGCCGCGGCGCACGCCTCGGCCCAGTCCGATCTTCTTGGCGAAGTCGGAACGACGCGCGGCGTAGGCCGGCGCCACCATCGGATAATCCGGCGGCAAACCCCAGCGACGGCGATAGTCCTCGGGGCTCATGTCATAACGCGAGCGAAGGTACCGCTTCAGCATCTTCAGCTTCTTGCCGTCTTCCAAGCAGATGATGAAGTCGTGCTGCACCGAGCGGCTGATCGGAACCGCCGGCTTCGGACGTTCTTCCTGCACCGCGGCGGGCGTCTTGCTGAGACCCTCAAGTGCTCCGTAAACCGACCTGATAATCTCAGGAACCGCATCGGCAGCAACGGGGTTACGGCTAACGTAGGCGGCGACGATATCGGCGCCCAGCCGCATCAGCTCCTCGCCCGAACGGCCCTCGGGCTCGGCTTCCATACTCATTCAGGACCCCCTGACGACGCGACAACAAACGCAGGCGTCACGCGAGCGCGTGCACCTCCGTGCGCCGTTCAACGCCGTAGACAGAAGATCGTTCCATGCCGTTGGCCCAGCCCGCCGATGGCGCTAAAGAGCGCGCAACGAAGCGCTCCCATCCCAACCGCTTCCGCAAGCTCCCGAAAGGCCCGCCCATGACCGTCCACGCCCAGACCCCCGCCGACGCATTCTTCTCCGCCAGCGTCGCCGACACCGACAAGGATATCGCGGCGGTCTTGTCCGGCGAGCTCAAGCGCCAGCAGGATCAGATCGAACTGATCGCCTCTGAAAACATCGTCTCGCGCGCCGTCATGGAAGTGCAAGGCTCTGTTTTGACGAACAAATATGCCGAAGGGTATCCGGGCAAGCGCTACTACGGCGGCTGTGAAGTCGTGGACATCGCCGAGGAGATCGCCATCGCCCGTGCGAAGGAGATCTTCGGCTGCGAGTACGCCAACGTGCAGCCGCACTCCGGCAGCCAGGCGAACCAGGCCGTGTTCATGGCGACCATGACGCCCGGCGACACCTTCATGGGCATGGACCTGTCGGCCGGCGGCCATTTGACGCACGGGAAGAACGTGAACCAGTCGGGCAAGTGGTTCCGCCCCGTGGCCTACGGCGTTCGCCAGCAGGACCACCTGATCGACTACGACATGGCCGCCGAGGTGGCCCTGGCCGAAAAGCCGAAGGTCATCATCGCTGGCGGCTCGGCCTACAGTCGCCACATCGACTTCGCGCGCTTCAAGGAAATCGCCGATAGCGTCGATGCGATCCTGATGGTCGACATCGCCCACTACGCCGGCCTGGTGGCCGGAGGGGTTTATCCGAACCCGTTCCCGCACGCCGACATCGTGACGACGACCACCCACAAGACCCTTCGCGGCCCGCGCGGCGGGATGATCCTTACCAATTCGAAGAAGCTGGCGAAGAAGATCGACTCCGCCGTCTTCCCCGGCCTACAGGGCGGTCCGCTGATGCACGTGATCGCCGCCAAGGCGGTGGCGTTCGGCGAAGCGCTGAAGCCGGAGTTCAAGCAATACGCCCAACAGGTCGTGGATAACGCTCGCGCGCTGTCCGACAGCCTGCAGTCGGCTGGCTTCAAGATCGTCTCCAACGGCACCGACAGCCACCTGATGCTCGTGGACCTGACGCCGAAGGGCGTTTCGGGCTCGGACGCCGAAGTGGCTCTGGAGCGGGCGCACATCACCACCAACAAGAACGGCATCCCGTTCGACCCGCTCCCGCCGATGCAGACCTCGGGTCTGCGCGTCGGCACGCCGGCGGGCACCACCCGGGGCTTTGGCGTCGCCGAGTTCCGCCAGGTCGGGACCTGGATCGGCGAGGTCCTCGACGGCCTGGCCCAAGGCGGCGACAACTCGGCCGTGGAAGCCAAGGTCCGGGACGAGGTCCTGGCGCTGACGAAACGCTTCCCCATCTACGCCTAAGCCCTGTATCTAGGGTTTTTGCGACCGGAAGGGTCTAGATCATGCGGTGTCCGTTCTGCGGTCACGCCGAAAGCCAGGTTAAGGACAGCCGCCCGTCGGAAGACGGCGCGGCTATCCGCCGCCGCCGGCTCTGTCCGGAGTGCGAGGGGCGCTTCACCACCTTCGAGCGTGTGCAGCTTCGCGAGCTTACGATCGTCAAGCGGTCCGGACGGCGCGCGCCCTTCGACCGTGACAAGCTTGCACGGTCGATCGGTCTGGCGATCCGCAAGCGGCCGATCGAGCCGGAGCGAGTCGAGAAGATGATCTCGGCGATTACACGTCAGCTCGAGAGCATGGGTGAAACCGAAATCGCCTCTTCGGTCGTCGGCGAGCTAATCATGAAGCACCTGAAGGAGCTCGATGACGTCGCCTACGTCCGCTACGCGTCGGTCTATCGGGACTTCCGCGAAGCAGGTGAGTTCGCGACCTTCCTCGGCGAGGAGGGGCTTAGCGACGGCGAAGAGGATGGGCGGTAGCGGTCCTGCGCCTTCCCGCCAGATGCGGGGCGAGCGCAGATGATTACGCTCAAACTCGCGACCTCGCTGGATGGCAGGATCGCGACCGCGACCGGTGAGAGCCGCTGGATAACCGGCCCGGCCGCGCGCCAAGCGACGCATCAACTCCGCGCCGAGCATGATGCGGTGCTGGTCGGCGTGGAGACCGCGCTGGCCGACGATCCCGAACTGACGGTGAGGCTGGATGGCTGGAACGGTCGCCAGCCCGCGCGCGTGGTGCTCGACAGCCGGCAAAGGCTGGCGGACGACTGCAAGCTGGTGGCGACCGCGCGAGAGATCCCAACCTACGTCATCTCGACCCAGCCGCCGGAGGCCAGGCTCATCGAGCGCGGCGTGCGGGTGCTGCAGGTTCACGCGATCGGAGACGAGCGGCCGGAGCTGCGCGACGTCGTCCGCGCTCTGGCGTCCGAGGGGCTTGCGCGGCTGTTCATCGAGGGCGGCGGTCAGGTGGCCGGCAGCTTCCTGCGCTGCGACCTAGTTGATCGTGTGGAATGGTTCCGAGCGCCGATCGTCATCGGCGGCGAGGGCCGGCCGGGGATCGGAGCGCTGGCATTAAGCGCACTTGCCGACGCCCCCAGGCTGCGCCGTATTGAAATCCGCGAGGTCGGTGACGACCTTTGGGAGCGTTACGAGAGGATCTGAATGTTCACCGGCATTGTCACCGATGTGGGCCGCGTCCGCGCGATCCGCGAAACCAACCGCGACACCCGTTTCGAGATCGAGACGAAGTTTGACCTGTCCACCGTCGATATGGGCGCTTCGATCAGCCATGCAGGCTGCTGCCTGACCGTGGTCGACAAGGGCGACGGTTGGTTCGCGGTTGAGGTCTCGGGCGAGACCCTGGGCCTGACGACCCTGTCAGACTGGAAGGAAGGCGACGCGGTAAATCTGGAGCGCGCGGCCAGGGTCGGCGACGAACTCGGCGGTCACATCGTCTCCGGCCACGTCGATGGCGTCGGCGAAGTGGTCTCGGTGGAGTCCGAGGGTGGCTCTCATCGGGTCAAGGTCAAGGTTCCCAAGCCTCTGCATCGCTTCATCGCGCCGAAAGGCTCGATCACCGTCGAGGGCGTTTCGCTCACGGTGAATGAGGTGGAGGACGACGTCTTCGGCGTGAATCTCATCCCACACACCTGGGACGTGACCACGCTCGGACGCCTCAAGCCGGGCGCCAAGGTCAATCTGGAGATCGACATGTTGGCGCGATATCTCGCCCGCTGGCGAGAAACGGCCTAAAGGGTCGCTCCAAACTAGAGACTGGAGCCCCATGCTCGAAGAAAAGATCCGCATCCTCATCGTCGAAGCCCGTTTCTACGATGAGTTGGCCGATGCGATGTTGAACGCTGCTGCCGACGTCATCACGGCGCACGACGCCGAGTACGACGTCATCAGCGTGCCCGGCGCCCTGGAGATCCCCGGAGCGATCGCCATCGCCGAGGAGGGCGGCCACAGCCCGGCTGGTAAGCGCTACGACGGCTATGTCGCGCTCGGTGCCGTCATCCGTGGCGAGACCTACCACTTCGAAGTGGTCTCGAATGAATCCGCCCGCGGCCTGATGGACCTCACCGTCGGTAAGCGGTTGGCGATCGGCAACGGGATCCTCACCGTCGAGGACGAGGATCAGGCCTGGGCGCGAGCCAGGGCCAGCGAGGGCGACAAGGGCGGCGCCGCCGCGCGCGCCGCGCTGGAAATGGTCGGCCTGAAGCGCCGCCTGCTCGGACAGGTCCGATGAGCCGCGGTCCGCGTTCGATCGCGCGCCTGGCCGTCGTGCAGGCGCTCTACCAGATGGAAGTGTCGGGCGTCGGCGTTGAGGCCGTCATCCGTGAGTTCTCCGATCACCGCTTCGATAGGAATATCGAAGGGGAGGCCGAGAGCGAAGGCGCGACCCTCGCGGCGGCCGACGAGGCCTTCTTCGGCGATCTGCTGCGTGGAGTCGTCGGCCACCAGCGCGAAATCGATGCGGCCATCGTCAAGCGCCTGGCGGCCAACTGGCGCCTTGAGCGGATCGACGCTACCGTCCGGGCGATCCTGCGCGCCGGCGCCTTCGAACTCTCGCACCGACCGGACGTCCCGACCGAAGTGGTCATCGATGAATACGTCGAGCTGACGAAGTCGTTCTTCGAAGGCCCCGAGGCCGGCTTCGTGAACGGGGCCCTGGACGCGGTGGCCCGCGATGTCCGGTCCTGAGGATACGCCGGACGAATTCGGACAGATAGAACGCCTGTTCCGGCCGCTCACCAAGGGCGCGCCGGAAGCGTTCGGACTCCTTGACGACGCCGCGGCCATTCCCAGTCGGCCCGGCCAGGACCTGATCGTCACCAAGGACGCGATGGTGGAGGGGGTGCACTTCCTCCCTAGCGACCCGCCGGACCTGGTGGCGCGCAAGCTCCTACGAGTGAACCTGTCGGACCTCGCGGCCAAGGGCGCAGAGCCCTATGGCTACTTCCTGGCCACGGCCTGGCCGCGCAGCTTCGAGTGGGAGCAGCGACAGCGCTTCGCCGCAGGCCTCACGGCCGACGGCGATCTGTTCGGCCTGACTCTGCTGGGGGGCGACACCGTTTCGACTCCCGGCCCCTTGAGCCTCTCGCTGACCATGCTCGGGTGGACCCCGGCCGGCGCGATGGTTCGCCGTGGCGGCGCGCGGGCCGGGGACCTGCTGATGGTGTCCGGAACGATCGGCGATGGCTTCCTCGGCTTGCGGGCCGCACGTGGCGAGCTCGAAGACCCGGATGGCTACCTCGCGGGACGCTATCGCTTACCTAATCCCCGCCTGGACTTGCGGGCCGTTCTCCGGGCCTCGGCGTCGGCTGCAGCCGACGTCTCGGATGGCCTGATCGCCGACATCGGTCACATCGCCAAGGCGAGCGGGCTTCGCGCCGACTTGGATCTGGACCGCATTCCGCTTTCGGCCGCCGCCGGCGCCTGGAGCTTCGCTCAGCCTGACCTCGCCGCGGCGCTGAGCGCACTGGCGGCAGGGGGCGATGATTATGAGGTCGTCTGTACGGCTCCGATTCCACTTGAAGGCTTCACGGTCATCGGCCGTATGGCGGAAGGAGTGGGAGTAGAACTTGCTTGGCGAGGCGAGGCCCAGGCGCTCGGGAGAAGCGGCTGGAAGCACGGCTAAGCTTCCGGAAAGTGTTTTCCTCTAAGCGGGCGGCATGCTCCGGAGGGCCCTCATCGCCAGCCTTGCCGCGGTGGCGCTGCCAGCGTCGGCCGCCGAAGAGAAGCCTGCGCCCGTAGGCCAGTATGTGGACGTGACGCCGGTCGCGGTTCCGATCCTCGCGGACGGCAGGATCATCAACTACGTCTTCGTGGTCATCCGCGTGCAACTGGCCGCTGGGGCGGACGCCGCCAAATGGCGTGCGAAAGAGCCATATTTCCGTGATGCCTTGGCGCGGCTCTGCAACCGGACCTCCTTCGCCAGCCCGAAGGACTATGTGAGCGTCGATGCGGAGCGACTGGTGGCGGCGTTCCAGCCCGAAGCGGTCGCTATCGGCGGCAAGAACGTCAAGTCGGTCACC
>JAEXKM010000214.1 GCA_023445705.1 Pseudomonadota bacterium | reverse complement strand
GGTCCGGGTGATCAGCAGGCCCCAGTCCGAATGCTGTGCGCCGCTGGTCCAGATCTTCTGGCCGTTGATGATCCAGTCGCCGGAGCCGTCATCGGCCTTCACCGCGCGTGTGCGCAGGCCCGCCAGGTCCGATCCCCCCGCGGGCTCTGAAAAGAGCTGGCACCAGATCTCCTCGCCCGCGGCCAGCGGCGGCAGCAGCCGGCGCTTTTGCTCCTCCTTGGCCCAGGCCATCACCGTCGGCCCGCACATCCCCTGCCCGATGATGAAGGCGCTGGAGAGCGCGCCATAGAGGCCTTCCTCCTGGCCCCAGATCACCCGCTCGATCGGGGTGGCCGCGCCGCCCCCGTACTCCTTGGGCCAATGCAGGCAGGCCCAGCCGGCCTCGGCCTTCTTCTTCTGCCAGGCCTTCGAGGCGGCCAGCGGGTCCTCGCTCTCGATGCCGCTGCTGGCGAAGCCCGCCCGCTTCAGCTCGGGCTCGAGGTGCTTGGGCGCATTCGCGTCGATCCAGGTACGGACCTTGGCGCGGAAGGCGGCCTCTTCGGGGGTGTCGTCGAAGTTCATGCTCGTGTCCTTCCCTCTCAGGCCGCGGCGGCGTTGGCGCCGCGCATGCGTTCGATCAGCAGATCTTCCCAGGCCGAAAGCGAGCCAAGTGACAGCGCCAGCGCATTGGAGCGCCGGTAGAACAGGTGACAGTCGAAGGCCCAGGTGAAGCCCATACCTCCGTGCACCTGGATGTTGTTCTTGGCGCAATGCTGGAAGGCCTGGGTCGCCGACACCCTCGCCGTGGCCGCCGCGATCGGCAGTTCAGCCGCGCCGGTAGCCAGCGCCCAGGCGCCGTAATAGGCGTTCGACCGCGCCAGGGTCGCCGAGACGTACATGTCGGCCAGCATGTGCTTGATCGCCTGGAACGATCCGATCTGGCGCCCGAAAGCCATGCGTTCGAGCGCGTAGTCCCGGGCCATCTCCAGCGCCCGGTCCGCCCCGCCCAACTGCTCGAAGGCCATCAGGATCGCGGCCCGATCCATCACCGTCTCGGCGATCCGCCAGCCCTCGCCCTCGCCGCCCAGCAGTTCGGCGGCCGTCCCATCGAAGGTCAGGCGCGCGTAGCTGCGCGTGGGATCGATGGTCTCCAGGCTCTCTCGCGTGACGCCCTTGGCGGTCAGGTCGACCAGAAACAGCGAGATCGCCGCCTCGCCCCGTCCCTGGCCCGAGCGCGCAGCGACGATGGCGAAGTCCGCGCTGTCGCCATCGGGGACCGGGGACTTGGTTCCGAACAGTTGCCCGTCCCTGGCGGACAGGTTGATCTTCTCTGCGCCCATGCGGCCCGACCCCTCCGCAAACGCGAAGGTCCCGACAGCATCGCCGCTGGCCAGCCGTGGCAACCAGGCCTGCTTCTGCGCCTTCGAACCGGCCTGCAGCAGGAACTCTGCGGCCAGATAGATCGAGGACGAGGCTGGGAGCGGCGCCAGGGCGCGCCCCAGCTCCTCGGCCACCAGGCAGAGCTCGAGATGGCTGAGCCCCACCCCGCCATAGGCCTCGGGGATCGCCGCTCCCAGCACGCCCAGCTCACCGAGACCCTTGTAGAGCGCCCGGTCATAGGGCTCAGCGCCCTCCAGTACGGCGCGGACGGCGCTCGGCGGGCAGCGGTCGGCCAGGAAGCGCCTGACCTGGTCCTGCAGCTGTTTCTGGTCGTCCGAGAAGTCGAGATTCATTCGGCGGGCTCCCTGCTCGGCCGCGCTTGCACGCACGGCGTTCTTCCCTCCGGAGGAGGCTTGGGAGCGACCTTGCCTAGGCTGACGCCACGCCAGTCCAGCCCATCGGCGTCTCCGGGTTTCAACGGATAGGCCGGCCGTTTCGGCGGGCGCACGATCGGCGGCGAACCTCAACCGTGGAAGCTTCGCCATGAACCGTCGCGCGCTTGCAATGATCGCCGCCCTCTTCATCGCCGGGACCGCTGCGCCGCCCGTCTTCGCCGCCGATCCGCCGGCGAATTGGGATGGACTGACCCGGTTCAAGGCCAAGCGGATGGACGACGTCTATCTGCTGCCCGGCGCCGACTTCCGCGGCTATACCAAGGTGATGCTCGACCCCACCGAGGTCGCCTTCAAGAAGAACTGGCTCCGCGACTACAACGACCAGGCCTTGGACCTCTCGCAACGCATCAGCGACAGCGAGGCCAACCGCATGCTGGAAAAGGTGCGCACGGGCTTCGAGGACATCTTCCGCAAGGCTTACGAGGAAGCGGGCTATCAGGTCGTCACCGAACCTGGGCCGGATGTCCTGCGAATGCGGACCGCGGTCGCGAACCTCTATGTTTCGGCGCCCGACGTCCCGACGGCCGGCCGCACCCGGACCTACAGCCGCGACGCCGGCTCGGCGATCGTGATCATCGAGGCGCGTGACTCCACCAGCGGCGCCCTGCTCGGCCGGGCCATGGACGGACGCACCATCGGCGACACCCGCCCCTATCTGCGCAACAGCGTCACCAACCGCTCGGACTTCGAGAGCCTGTTCAAGAGCTGGGCGAAGATCAGCATCAACGGCCTGGCAGAGCTAAAGGCGATGTCCCCCGTTCCCAGCGGCACGCCGTAGTTCCGCGACCTGGCCGGGCATTTCGCGCCCGGCCCACCCGTGGGGGCTGAAAACGCCGCAATAAGGCTGGTGTCGCCCCACGCCTTATGTCATCGAACCTCGTTATGTGAGTGGCTTTGTCGTG
>JAEXKM010000142.1 GCA_023445705.1 Pseudomonadota bacterium | reverse complement strand
CCGAACCGCCGTCGCACGGCACAACCGCGCCGGTGGTGTAGGCGCTGGCGCGGCTGGCCAGGAAGATCGCCACGCCGGCGATGTCCTCAGGCGTGCCGATGCGGCCGCGCGGGTTCGACTTGGCGATCGCATCCCCGGCGCGGGCCAGGGTCGCGGCCATCATGTGGCTCTGGAAGGGACCCGGCGCGATGGCGTTGACAAGGATGTTCTCCGGGGCCAGGCGCTTGGCGAGGTGACGGGTCAGCATGATGCAGCCGGCCTTCGAGGTCGAGTAGGCGTAGGTCTCCAGCGCCGGCGGTTGGATGCCGTTGACCGAGGCGATGTTGATCACACGCGAGGGCTCTTCATGCGTCGCCGCCGCGCGCAGTTGCGGCAGCAGCTTCTGGGTCAGGAAGAAGATCGACTTCACGTTCAGATCGACGGTCTTGTCCCAGCCGTCTTCCGGATACTCGTCGATCGGCGCGCCCCAGGTGGCGCCCGCGTTGTTGACCAGGATGTCGAGCTTGCTCTCGCGCTCGGCCAGGGCGCTGGCCAGGCCCACGATGCCTTCCATCTTCGACAGGTCGAAGGGAAGCGAGACGCAAGTCCCGTACTTCGACAGCTCCTCGGCCAAGCCGTCGCAGACCTCGGCCTTGCGCGACGAGATGTAGACCTTCGCGCCGTTCTCGACGTAGCCGCGGGCGATCATCTCGCCGATGCCGCGGCTGCCGCCGGTGACCAGGGCCACCTTGCCCTCGACGCTGAACAGGTTACGCATCCGAATGTCCTCTTTCGAAAATCAGGTATGTCTAAGGTCGAAAATCGTCGCGCGGAGTGCTGAAGCCAGCCGCTCCCTACGTCAAGCCGCTGCGCGCAGAAGAGCGATCAGGCGAGCCCGGGTCATGCCGTCGGCGATCCCGTCGACCTTCTCGGGTCGCCAGTGCCGCTGGAACGCCCGTACGATCGTGGTGGTGTCGGCGTCGTACTTGCCCGAGGGGGCGCTGTCATAGCCCAGGCGGGTGAGGCCGGCCTGCAGGGCGAAGACCCCTGCCCCCTCCTCCCCCTCGGACAGCGGCAGGCCGGGCGCAGCCTCGGGCTCGACCCACAGGCCGTGGCCGGCCTGCGCCAGCCGCTTCCAGGGAAAGAGCTCGCCGGGATCTTCCTTGCGGGCCGGCGCCACGTCGGAGTGTCCGACGATCCGCGCGTCATCGACGCTCCAGCGGCTGCGGATGTCGCCCAGCAGCGCGATCACCGCCTCGATCTGGGCGTCCGGAAACGGCCGGTAGCCGAACTCGTGCCCCGGATTGACGATCTCGACGCCGATCGAGCGGCCATTGATGTCGGTCTCGCCCTTCCAGAACGACAGCCCTGCATGCCAGGCGCGGCGCTCTTCCGGAACCAGCCGGAATATCCGCCCATCCTCTTCGACCAGGTAGTGCGACGAAACCTTGGCCTCTGGATCGCACAGCCGCTCCAAGGCCGCGGCCCCCGACGGCATGCCGGTATAGTGCAGGACGATCATGTCCGGCGGCGAGGTGCGCTCGTTGAAGTTCGGCGAGGCCGCTTCGATCAGGTTCATCGCGGGCGGTTCCGCAGGTTGAGCAGCAGCAGCATGACTTGGTTCGGCCTCATGGCGATGATCAGCACGCCGGCCAGCGCAATCGCCGCGCCGAAAGCCATGCGTGCGTCGAACGGGTCGTGGGTGATGACGACGCCCAGGCCGATCGTGGCCAGGGGGGTCATCAGGGTCAACGGCGAGATCAGGTTCGCATCGTAGCGTTGGATCAGGAAGTAGTAGGCCGTGTGACCGAACACCGACACGACGAGCGCGGAAAACAGCACCGCCACCCAGAACTGCCATCCGATGGTGGCGACGGTCTGGAACGCGCCCGGCTCAAGGACCAGCGAGGCCGGGATCAGCACAGCGGCCGAGGCCAGGCCGACCCAGGCCTGGAACTGCAGCGGCTTCACGCCCTCCATCTTCTTCATCAGGACGGCGCCCAGCGATCCCATGAAGACCGAGACCAGCACGAACGCCAAGCCTCCGCTCAGGGCGAAGCCGCCGGGATGCCACATCACCGCGAGCGCGCCGGCCAGGGTCAGACAGATGCCCAGCAGGCGGCGCGGGCTGAGCCGCTCGCCCAGCAGCAGGAAGGACAGGAAGGTCGTGGTCGGCACCATCAACTGGCTGACGATGGCCGCCGAGGACGGCGTCGCGGTCTTCAGGGCGATGAACATGAAGGCGAAGGAGCCCGCGCCCATGCAGACCGACACCAGCAGCAGACGCCAGATCGGCCGCGGCGGCGAGCGCAGCCAGGGGAAGACGGCCAAGGCCACGATGGCGAACCGGACCGCCGCATAGAACAGCGGCGGCGTGTGCAGGAAGGCCACCACGTACTTTGAGACGATGTTGTTGCCGGCCCACAGCATGCAGACCAGAACCAGCAGGGCGAAGTCGCGCAGGGCCATGACACCGCTTAGGCGTGGTTTGCGACGCTTTGGCAAGTCTGCGACTTGTGCGCCGTGGCCGAAACCCCCGACGATGCGGGTTCTGACAAGGTACGGAGTACGCCCATGCAAGCCGCCCCCTTTCTCGGCCCCGACGTCAGCGACCGGGGCGCGGCCTGGATCGACCCATCGGCGCGCATCTTCGGCCTGGTCGAGATCGCGCCTGAGGCCTCGGTCTGGTGCAACGTCGTGGTCCGCGCTGAGAGCCAGAAGGTCGTGATCGGCGCCCGCACGAACATCCAGGACTTCGTGATGATCCATGTCGGTGCGGGAACCCCGACCATCGTGGGCGCGAACTGCTCGATCACCCACCACGTCACTTTGCACGGTTGCGATATCGGCGACGACTGCCTGATCGGGATCGGCGCGACGATCATGGACGGCTGCATCATCGGCGCCGGCTCCATCGTCGCCGGCGGCAGCTTCCTGAAGGAGGGCACGGTCATCCCGCCCCACTCGATCGTCATGGGCTCTCCGGGCGCTGTCAGCCGCACCCGCGACAACGCCTTGGCCAACCGGATGAACGCCTTCCTCTACTGGCGCAACGCCCAGGCCTACGCCCAAGGCGACTTTCGGCTGTGGTCGAAGGAGAGCTTCCGCGCCGAAATGGCCGCCGAGCGAGAGCGACTGCGGCGCTGGTCTGATCCCTAGGCGACGAAGTCCGGCGACAGCAGAAAGCTGAACCCGCGGACGACCTTTTCGATCACCTCTCGGGCGCGCCGGGTATCGGGCTCACCGCTGGTGAGGATGAGGTCGCCCATGCCTCGCCCCAAGGCCCAACAGACCAGGGCGATTTCCTCCACACGGTCGGCCGGCACGCGCGCGTCGCGTTCCAGGGCCGCTTCGAAGATCTTCAAGGCCTCCTGCTCGACCGCGCGGACCTCCGGCCGGTGGGCCAGCAGCTCGCCCGAGCGCATCAGGGCGTAGAGCTGCAGGTTCTCCCGCAGGAAGCCCAGATAGGCCCGCGACACCGCATCGATCGGGCGCGGGAACCGCTCGTCGTCCAGCGCCTCGCGCAGGGCGGCGTTGAGCTCCCAATAGCCCTCGAGCGCCAGGGCCGCGAGCAGGCCGTCCTTGTCGGCGAAGTGGTAGTAGAGGCTGGCGACGCCGCATTCGAGGCGCGCCGCGATGAGCCGCAGTTGCAGCGCCTCGATCCCGCCTTCCTCCAGCAGCGCCCGTCCAGCCTCCAGCGCCCGCGTGCGCAACCCCGCTCGCATCGGCGCCTGGGCCCTAGTTTGCGGTGGGGATGACGACCTGCATCTCCTCGTAGCCCTTGATGAAGATGGAATAGCTGCGGCGGGGCTCTTCCAGCAGGCGGACCTGTGGGAAGCGCTTCATGATCTCTTCCCAGATGATCTGCAGTTGCAGCTCGGCCAGACGGTTGCCCACGCAGCGGTGGATGCCGAAGCCGAACGACAGGTGCTGGCGCGGCCGGGCGCGGTCGATGATGTAGTCGTAGGGCCGCTCGATCACCTCGTCGTCCCGGTTGCCCGAGACGTACCACATGACCACGCGGTCCCCTTCCTTGATGGTCTTGCCGTGGAAATCGAAGTCCTGGGTGGCGGTCCGGGCCATGTGGGCCAGCGGCGTCTGCCAGCGGATGGTCTCCGACACCATGGACGGGATCAGGCCCAGGTTTCCGCGCAGCTTGTCGTACTGATCGGGATTGCGGTTGAGGGCGAAGATCGACCCCGAAATGGTGTTCCGCGTGGTGTCGTTGCCGCCGATGATCAGCAGGGTGATGTTCGAGAAGTACTCGTCCATCGTGCAGTTACGCGTCGCCTCTCCATGCGCCAGCATG
>JAEXKM010000132.1 GCA_023445705.1 Pseudomonadota bacterium | reverse complement strand
CCTTCACCTCGGGCGCCGCCAACAGCGCCTATGCGCTCGGCTCGGCCGGTAAAACGGGCGCGGCTGCGGTCGCTGGTGGCGCAGGCGCCGTCGGCCAAGCCGCCGTCGGCGCAGCCACGTCGCCGCTCCGCAAGGCGGCAGCCTCCCTCAAGGACAGCTACCGTTCCGGCGGCCGCGCCGCCGTCACTGCAACGGGCGGGACCATTTCAGGCGGAAGCTCCACCCCATCGCCGGACGCGTCGGCCGGCGCGCCCGCCTGGGCGTCCGCGATGAAGAACCGCCAGACCATGACCCACGGCGCGACCATCGCCGCCCACACGCTGCGCTCCGGCGATGGCGGCGGCAGCGGCGCGTCCGTCGACACCAGCCAGAAGGATTGATCCATGTTCAAGCGACCGAGCATCCGCTACGGCCAGACGCCCGAGCCGACCACACCCTACCAGCGCGCGGCGCAGACATGGGATGATCGCATCGGCTCGGCGCGCGTGCAGGCGAAGAACTGGCGGCTCGCCTTCTTCGGCACGCTGGCCCTCTCGGGCGGTCTGGCCGGCGGCCTGGTCTGGCAATCGACGCGCGGGCATATCGTCCCGTGGGTCGTTCAGGTCGATAGGCTCGGCGAGGCCCAAGCGGTCGCGCCGGCCGAGGCCGGCTACCGTCCCACCGACCCGCAGGTCGCGTTCCATCTCGCCCGCTTCATCGAGCAGGTCCGCGCGATCCCGGCCGATCCGGTCATCGTCCGCCAGAACTGGCTCCGGGCTTACGACTTCACGACCGATCGCGGCGCGCTCGCACTTAACGACTATGCGCGGGCCAACGACCCGTTCGCCAATGTCGGGAGGGTGCAGGTCGCTGTGGAAGTGTCCAGCGTCATCCGCGCCTCACCCGACAGCTTCCGCGTCGCCTGGATCGAGCGCCGGTATCAGGACGGCAGCCTTGCCGCCACCGAACGCTGGTCGGCGATCCTCACCATCGTCGTGCAGCCGCCGCGCACCCCCGACGCCCTGCGCAAGAATCCGCTCGGCGTCTTCGTCAACGCCCTCAACTGGTCGAAGGAGCTGTCGCAATGACCGGCATACTCATCCGCCGCGCGGCCACGGCCGCGCTCTTCGTCTCCGCATCCGCGCTCGCCGGCTGCGCCACCACGTCGGCCAGGCCGCCCGTGATCGCGCTGGACGATCCGCCCCCGGCGATCGTCGCGACGCCCGCGGCCGAGCCGCCCCGCGCGGTCGAGATCGTCACGATCCCCGAGCCGTTGCCGCTCCCCGGTCAATTGAAACCGGTGACGGAGAGCGCGCGACCGCCGGAGCCCGCCGATCCGCGCCGCCGTGTCGGCGACGCCAACGATGCCGCGCGCGTCCAGCCGGTGCGCGACGGCTTCCTCAACGCCATCCAGCAGTATCCGTGGACCGAAGGCGCGCTCTATCAGGTCTATACCGCGCCCGGTCAGGTGACAGACATCGCCTTGCAGCAAGGCGAGCAGCTTGTCGGGCCGGGGCCGGTCGCGGCCGGCGACACGGTGCGGTGGATCATCGGCGATACGGTAAGCGGCAGCGGAGCAGCTGCCCGCGTGCATATCTTGGTAAAGCCCACCCGACCCGACCTCGCCACCAACCTCGTTATCAATACGGATCGGCGCACCTATCATCTGGAGCTGCGCGCCACCCCCGCGACCTATATGGCGTCCGTGTCCTGGACCTATCCGCACGACCAGCTCATCGCCTTGCAAGGCCGCAACGCGGCTGCTGCTGCGGCCGCGCCGGCAGCGACCGGCGTGGACGTGGCGGCGCTCAACTTCCGCTATCGCATCGACGGCGATAGAGCGCCGTGGCGTCCGGCCCGCGCGTTCGACGACGGAAGGCAGGTCTTCATCGAGTTTCCCGCCGGGATCTCGCAGGGCGAGATGCCACCGCTGTTCGTGACCGGCGTGGCCGGCGACGCCGAGCTGGTGAATTACCGCGTGCAAGGCCGCTACATGGTGGTCGATCGCCTGTTCACTGCCGCCGAGCTGCGCCTGGGCGACCGGCGCACCGAGCAGCGTGTCCGCATCGTGCGGGACGATGGACGGAGGGGGCGTCCGTGACCGACAGCCACGATCCGTCCGTCGAGGATCGGCCCGCCGCGCAGTCGGCCCGCCCTGATCTGGCGGCGTTCCAGCTTCGCGGCGATCCGCCCCGCGTCATGCGGCTTTCCCGTAAAGCGCTCGCCGTCGTCGGCGTCGCCGCCGGCCTCGGCATAGGTGGTTCGCTGATCTATGCGCTACGACCGCCGAGCGATCGGGCCGCGCAGGAACTCTACAACACCGACAGCCGCGCCACGGCCGAGAACATCACGTCGGGGCCGCGCGACTATACCCAAGCGCCCCGGCTCGGCCCGCCGCTGCCCGGCGACCTCGGCCGACCGATCGTATCGGCACAGCAGCGCGGCGAGGATGTCACCGTGCCCCCGGTCGGCGCGCAGCCAGGTCCGCCCGATCCGCGCGCTCAGGCGGCGGAGGCGGCTCGGCAGCGTGCCGCTCAGGAGCGCGACGCGGCCCGCACCAGCTCGGTCTTCCTAGGCGGCAGCGGAAGCGCCGCATCACCGGCCACCCCGGTTACGCCGGTTCTCGCAGCGCCGACTCCAGCGCCTGGGGCGGCGGGCGATGCGTCGGCACAAGGCGATCAAGCGGGAAGGCGCGCCTTCATGGCGCAGGCGCCGAACCAGCGCACGGTCAGCGTCGAGCGACTGACCGCGCCGGCATCACCCAACATCGTGCAGGCCGGCAGCATTATCCCGGCTGCGCTAATCACTGGCATCCGCTCCGACCTTCCCGGCCAGATCACCGCGCAGGTAACGGCCAACGTCTATGACAGCCCTACGGGCCGCATCCTGCTGATCCCGCAGGGCGCGCGGCTGATCGGCGAGTATGACAGTGAGGTCGCCGCCGGTCAGACTCGCGTGCTGCTAGCGTGGGACCGGCTCATCATGCCGGACGGCCGCTCGATCGTTCTCGAGCGCCAGCCCGGCGCCGATGGCGCGGGGTTTGCGGGCCTACAGGACCGCGTGAACCAGCATTGGGGTAATCTTCTGAAGGCGGCGGCCGTTTCGACGCTTTTGGGGGTCGGTGCTGAGCTGGGCTTAGACAGCGAGGACGACCTGACCCGCGCACTGCGACGCGGCTCTCAGGACACCATCAACCAGACCGGCCAGCAGATCGTGCGTCGGCAGCTCAATGTGCCGCCCACGCTCACCATCCGGCCGGGGCATCCGCTGCGCGTGGTGCTGACCCGCGACCTGGTGCTCGAACCCATCGGAGTAACGCGATGACGAAGTTGAAGCTCGGGCCGCTGGCCGACGATCGTCCCGTCAAGCTCACGGTGGAGTTGCCTGCCGCTGTTCACCGCGATCTCACGGCCTACGCCGCCGCGCTTGCGGCCGAGACCGGCGGGGATGCTATCGCTCCTGAGAAGCTCGTCTCGCCAATGCTGGCGAAGTTCATGGCGAGCGACCGAGGATTCTCGCGGCGGCGGGATACGCCGAAGGGCTGACCCGCCTCGCTGCCATTAATTACCAAGGAAGCGTCGGCGGCGCTCCTGAGCATCGACCTTGATGATCGCTTCCTCTGCCGTGGCGCATTCGCCGCCACGCACCGAGCCGTCACGACACCCGGCCACCACCCGTCGAGCCTCGTCGATATGGGCAACGAAATACTGCGTGCCGCGTGCGTCGCTCGCGGGCCCAGCTTCTGACCGCGTGATGGCTACCCCAGGCTCAACCGGCAGTATCGCCGGCCGAAGCAAAAAGCCGCCTCCGAATCCGACAGCGAGTGAGATGATCGCTACGAATGTCGATCTGCCGTTCTTCATAGCCTCCAACTCCATCGGACGATTACTGGACGGATGCTTGTGCCGCATGTGGCGGCGCGCGCAAGCATATCCGCCGAGATAGAGATGTAAAAAAGCTTATTTTACCCTGACCCTACTAAGATTTCAAAAGAAAGCGCGTGTCTATTCTTCACGAAATGCAGAAATCTTCGTAACGCTGGATTGTCGTTCTCTTGCCGCCAGTAGCCGGAGTGCACGACGAAAGCCGCTCCCTGCTCCCCGTGCAATGGACGCAGAACAACATCTGGGTAGTGAATTCCTGACGATCCTTCGCAAACCAGCGACAGTCGCTGTCCCGACCCAAGTAAGCTGAGGACCGATTCTCTGCTGGCGCGGCTTATAGTGAGGTCGGGCGAACCACCGGACATCGAGAGCCGACCAAGCAATATTCTTTGGAGGTCAGTGCCGGGATCAGTTGCCGGCAGCACGAAGCTCTCCGAACGCAGCTCGGTCCAAAAGAGTAACTCCCGGCTGGCGAGCGGATGATCGATAGGCAACGCCAGCAGGACCCGTTCACTCCAAAGCGGCTGGTGCCGATAGCCGTTGCGGCTCGCGTCCCCCAACAGGATTGCAATATCGATGTCGCCGGTATCGAGGCCCGCGAGCAGAGCAGCGCGGTCTCCCTCGACGCTCTCAAATGCGACGTCGGCGTTCTCCATCCGCCACGCGACCATCGCGGCACGTAAGTTTCCGGCTGATACCGGAACATTGTGGCCGACAACGAGGGAGCCCGCGCGACCTTGGCCGGCGGCGTGCATCGTGGCGACCATGCGGTCTGCACTCGCCAGAATTGACCGAGCGCTCCGGATGAAGCCCGCCCCCGCGACTGTGGTCGTTATCCCAGAGCGTGAGCGATTGAACAGTTTGGCGCCGATAACGCGTTCCAGCCTGAGAATGCTGCGGCTGAGGGTGGATTGTTCGACATTGAGAGCAAGCGAGGCGCGATAGAAGCTACCGTGATCCGCTGCCGTCACAGCGTAGCGGAGCTGTCGGATGTCGAACCTCATGACGGCGCACTCGGCAGCCTTGCCTGGCTAAATCGGCGCCCTTGTCCGCCAGACTGTCGCTACGAGACCGGCACTGATACCGCCGGCCACGCCTCCAAGTGCTGCTCCGTCGACACCTAGTAACTTCCCGAGAACTGCCGAGATAGTGCCAACAAATACACCGACGACAATCGACAGAAGTATTCTTCTATAATTACTCATCTTCATTCCCCAACGTCACGCCCTATCGGCTAGCGAGCACACTTCACCATAGCAGCGAAGCGCCAGAAGCTTTCCGAACCGAACACCGCGTTAGGAAAGACCGCCGCATCGGCGCGGGAAGTTATCTTTCGAAGGGGCGATTTTCACTCCCCTCTCGCGCGCCAGCCAAATCGGCCAGCTTGGGAGCCTGATTCCTTCTCGAATTTTAACGTCTCTAAGGGAATTGGCACCTTAGTAGCCGCCTGGAGCCAGGCGCTGCGAGAGCCACCAGATATTGCCTGATGGATCGCCCAGGCCGCCCTGCTGCTCGCCATATGGCCGGAACGCGACCGGACTGACCTCACGGCCGCCGGCCGCCACGCCACGCTCCATCGCTTCCTCAGCATCCTGGACGTAGAGATACATCGTCGCTTGCGATTTGGGCTGGTCGCCTTGGGCTTGGCTTACCATGATGGTTGTATCGCCGAAGCGAATATGCGCATTCAGAACGACCCCATTGGGGGCCGCGTGGATATCGATGATTTCGCCATTGAGACCTTCATCGAGAAACCGGAGGTAATCCCTCGCGTTCTCGACGAAGAGATATGGGAAGACGCGGGTGAAGCCCGGCGGGATAAGCGGCTTGCCGTCCGACCCTGATCTGGTTGGTTCTTCCATGTCAGCCTCCGCAATGGCTCGATCAGCCGCCGGCATCCCCGGCCATGTCACCAAGTCCTGCCGCCGGTCCATGCTCAGCTTCAGCAGGATGTTCGAAAGATGAAATTTGACGGCTTCGACCCCGATTTCGAAACGCTCGGCGATCTGCCGGTTCGTCATGCCGAACCGGGCCGCCTTCGCGACGCGCCACTCCCCGGGTGTGAGGATGTCAGGGTAGGCGGGCCGCCCTCTTTTTCGGTTGCCGTTCATGCAGGGAGTTTATCGGCGGGGCGGTCGAATTACACTCCCCGCGCCTTATCCGTGTCGTCCGCTGCATTATCCGGGGCAAGACCTGGCTTACCTCTCTGGGGTCGGCGGAGTGGCCGCGGTGACGCGCACAAATTGATTTGCCGCGAGGCGCCAATGCCCGGCGTCCCGTCTCCAGATGTTGAGGAAGCGAATGCGCAAGGCCGGCGCATCTGCCGGAGCCGCCAACACACGAACGTCGGCCGTGCCGGTCACGATCGCCGCGTCGCAGCCATAGACACGAATTTCCAAGCCCGAGATGTCGAAGCTGCGCGCAAAGCCGGAATTGCGCCCGTTAGGAAAGTTGGAGAGCACCTTGTCGAGCCGGTTGATCCCTCCGCCGGGTTCGATTGCGAAGAACTCCGGGGCGAAGAACTCGCGGGCTTCCTCGATCGTCCAACCCTCGACATTCACTCGTCCGCCATGCAGTTCCAGTTGGCGGATCGCCTCGACGTCAGGACCGGTGGTAGCGACTTCCGAACAACTCGCCGTTGTCGGCTGCGCCTGAACAGGCACCGACGCCGCCATGAAGAGGAGAGGCAATGCCAACGTCAAAATGTTGGTTCGCATGATCGCTCCTTTTGCAGCAAGCCCGAGACCGTTGGGAGTTAAGAGACGCTGGCCTTGACCTGCGACATGATCGCCAGGGTCCGGCCTTCGTTGTCCTTGAAGAAAGCCATCCACTCTTCTGTGCCGTCGTCGTGCCGGTGGATCAGGTGCGGCGCATTGACGAACTCCACCCCAGCCGATTCCAACGCGGTATGGGTGAGACGAATATCCTCCACCCGGAAATAGACGACGGACTCTCCTTCGGGTCCGTCGCTCTCTTCAGTCAAAAACAACCGAATCCCGCCGCAATCGAAAAAAGCGATGTCGCCGAAAGAAAACAGATGTTCGAGACCGAGCACCTCACCGTACCAGTGGCGGGCAGCGGCAATATCACTGACCGTGCGAGAGATTTGACCAACCGGTCCCATGAGCAACGATTCCATTCTGGTCTCCTGTGCATGTAGCGCGCTGTCGTTGCGGATGCCGGTCCAGGTCTTCAATTCGCTCCTGCGGTCCAGACCGAGCTTCGACAGGATGTTGGCGACGTGAAATTTGACGGCATCCAGGCTGATCGCACGGCGTTTGGCGATCTCCGGCCCGCTCATGCCGTGGCGAATGGCGTCCACGATGCGCCATTCTGCCGGCGTCAGAATATCCGAGTGGCGTGGACGACCGCGTTTGCCTGAATCTGCCATGGGACTTCCATAGCCAAGCGAGCGGGTATTTTCCCTACCCTTGGAGGTCGAGCGTGTAACGGCAGGAGCGCAGCTTAAGAGGGCGTGGATCGCGACTACACGGTGGTTAGCGTCAAGGGCGTAGGACGTTTGCCGTCTATATCGGTGAGATTGTAGCGTGCGGCCTCAGCAGCGGCGACGAGCACCTCTCCAGAACGCCTCATAATCTCGGTGTCGCTCGCGAGCGCAGCGATCACGCGGCCGATGAACTGAGGCGACTCGGAATTCGATAAATCCAGGTAGGCGGCCGCTTCCATCACTTTTTCCGTTCGCACCATACCCGGATATAGCGAAACCACTGCAACATCATGTTCGCGTAGTTCATGTGCAGTGTCGGCGGTGAGCTTATCCGTAGCCGCCTTCGATACTCCATAGAGCGCGTTCGCGATGTGTTTCTGTGTATGCATCCGGCGAGACGCGCCTTGTCGTGAGGTAGGGGCCTGCTCTTAAGAACGCTCTCGAGAGCACGCTTAGGAGCAGTGGATGCGGCAGATCACGGTGATGACTGGGCCGGAACGGCGGCGGCGCTGGAGCGACGAGGAACGGCTCCAGATTTTGGCAGAAGCCTTTGCGCCTGGGGCCAGCGTTTTGGCTGTGGCGCGTCGGCACGATATTTCCACGGCGCGCATTTACACGTGGCGCAACAAGCTGCGGCAGCCGCCCGCCCTGACGGAGTTCGCCCAGGCGGTGGTTGACGATGGCGAACAGCAGAATGCGCACCAGGCCGCAATGCCGGTAATCATCGTGGATCTGGGTGGCAAAGGGCGCGTGAGCATATCTGCGTCGGCACCAGCTGCCTTGGTGTCGGCAGCGCTCAAGGCCCTGCGATGATCCCAGCTGGCGCGCGGGTGTGGATTGCGATGGGCCACACAGATATGCGGCGCGGCATGCAGAGCTTGGCAGCAATGGTGCAGCAGAGCTTCTCGCGAGACCCATTTGCCGGCGATCTTTGGGTCTTTCGCGGGCGCAGCGGGGCGCTTGTGAAGATAATCTGGCACGACGGCCTGGGGATGTCGTTATATTCGAAGCGATTGGAACGAGGGAAGTTCATTTGGCCCGCCGCGAAGGACGGCGTGGTGTCGCTGACGAGCTCACAGCTGGCCTGTCTGCTCGACGGAGTGGACTGGCGGAACCCGCAATATAGCTGGCGCCCACAGAGCGCAGGATAGGCGCAGATTTTCTCGGCGGAGGCTGCATTTTCCGCTTCATCCGGGAGGTTTTCTATGATTCCATCCAAGTTGTGGACGCCGCCGTTTCGCCCCTGCCTGACGATATCGAAGCGCTCAAGGCGTTGGTACGGCTCAGTGCGCAGCGCGCCGATGAAGCCGAACAGCGGGCCACGAGCGCTGAAGCAGAACTGGCCAATGCCCGTGCCCGGGAGAGCGCCACCGAGGCGTTGATCTCGCACTACAAGTTGCAGATCGCCAAGCTCAGGCGCGAGCAGTACGGCCCCAGCGCCGAACGCACCCGCCGGCTTCTTGCGCAGATGGAGTTTGAGCTCGAAGATTTGGAGGCCGACGCCGCCGAAGATAATCTGGCCGCCGAGACCGCCGCGACAAAGGCGACGAACGTCACCGCCTTTGAGCGCAAGAGGCCAGTTAAAAAACCGTTCCCCGACCATTTGCCCCGCGACCGCGTCGTCGTTCCGGCGCCCTGTTCCTGTCCGGCCTGTGGCGGCATGCGCCTGTCGAAGCTGGGCGAGGATGTAACCGAGACGCTGGAGGTAATCCCGCGTGCCTGGAAGGTCATCCAGACCGTACGCGAGAAGTTCTCCTGCCGTGACTGCGAGAAGATCACGCAGCCGCCCGCGCCATTCCATGTCGTGCCGCGTGGCTGGGCAGGGCCAAGCTTCCTCGCCATGCTGCTGTTCGAGAAGTATGGGCAGCACCAGCCGCTCAACCGCCAGGCGGAGCGCTTCGCTCGCGAAGGCGTGCCGCTGAGCGTCTCCACGCTTGCCGATCAGGTTGGTGCGGCGTCCTTCGCCTTGATGCCCATCTTTCGGCTGATCGAGGCCCATGTCTTTGCCGCCGAGCGCGTGCATGGCGACGATACCACCGTGCCGGTCATGGCCAAGGGCAAGACCGATACCGGTAGATTATGGGATTATGTCCGGGATGACCGCCCGTTCGGCGGCGCCGATCCGCCGGCGGTGGTTTTCTATTATTCGCGCGACCGGCGCGGGGAACATCCCCAGGCGCACCTCGCGTCCTGGTCCGGGATTCTGCAGGCTGATGCCTATGCGGGCTATTTTGAGCTGTACGCTCCCAACCGCCAGCCTGGTCTCATCCTGGAGGCAGGATGCTTTGCTCACGCGCGCAGGAAGTTCTTCGAACTTGCTGACGTCGAGGGCGCTGCGCGCAAGAAGAGCCGCGGCGAGCGGACTGGCCCGATCTATCCGATTGCGCTGAAGGCGGTGCAGAAGCTGGACGCCCTGTTCGACGTTGAGCGCGGTATCAACGGCAAGACACCAGCGGAGCGGCTTGCCGCCCGTCAGGAGTTGAGCGCGCCACTGATCGCCGAACTGCACGACTGGTTGAACGCCCAACTCGCCAAGCTGTCGCGTAACCATGATCTCGCCAAGGCTATCAACTATATGCTCCGGCGCTGGGACTCCTTCACCCGCTTCCTCGTCGATGGCAGGGTATGCCTCACGAACAACGCAGCGGAACGGGCGCTACGCTGTGTGCCACTCGGGCGGAAAGCATGGCTATTTTGCGGCTCCGATCGCGGCGGTCAGCGCGCCGCCATCATGTTTTCACTCATTCAAAGCTGTCGCCTCAACGACCTCGATCCCCAGGCTTGGCTCGCCGACGTCCTTGCCCGCATCGCCGGTCATCCGGCTAATCGGCTTGGCGATCTGCTCCCATGGAATTGGAAACCAACAGCGTTGAAGCTGGAGCCGTGACCTCATAGCATCACGGCATGGAATTTGACCCGCAACCCGAACTGATTGAATCCTCTCTCTGCCGGTCCATCGAACAGGCGGGCGTACGGCTGACCATCAACATCGTGCGGCTCGCCACCGAACGTGGTTGGTCCCTCGAGGTCGTCAACGAGCACGGCACCTCGACGGTCTGGGACAATCTATTCCCCACCGACCGCGATGCCGATGCTGCATTCCGCGATGTGCTCGCTCAAGAAGGCGTCGAGGCCTTCCTCGGCAAGTAAGATGCCAAAACCCCCAGCAAACCGTCAGTAGCCGCGGTCCTCACCGGATGCGTACGTTTCTGTGCGGCCCAGAACGAGATGTTGACAATCAGTCCCGAGCGCTGAGGCACCATTGCTCGTGCCGCCAGAGCACTCGAAACGAAGTTGGCCCGCACACCCGCCGCGAACATCGCGTCCCACCGCCAGAATGGCTGCTGCCAAAACGGCAGTCCCCATGTGAACTGCCCGGCATCGACCATTCGCTCATAGCCACCCCAAACGCTGTTCACGAGTACGTCCAGTCGACCGTGGTCCGCTGCAATCCGCTCGAAAACTGCCGCCGACTCTGCGTCATCGGTGTGATCGCAGGCTATCGGAATAAAGCCCGACGACAACGGCGCTTCACCTGCAGTTCGCCCAGTAACGTAGACGGTCGCCCCTGTCGTTGCGAAATGGTCTGCTACGCCTCTGCCGACGCCGCGGGTTCCGCCGGTAACAAGGACTACGCTCCGTTCGAGGCCGGGATTGCTCACCTGCTACCGACCGGGTGCCCGCTGAAACTCGCCGCGCTGCGCCTCTTGCTCTGCCATCGCCGGACGGATGTCGGCAATCTATTGTTGGCCGCAAGCCGAAGAAACATGCGCGTCCCTCGCTTATCTCTCGCAACATCCAATCAGCGAGGTATCAACCTGTTCACACCAGGGTATTCGCCAAAGTTGGGAATTTCACTCCCCGGCGACCGAGGGGAGGGAAAAGGACCGTCTCTCACGCTATGCGTGGGAGACGGCAGGCTTAGTGAAGCAGTGATCGCGGCATACGGCACTCGATAATCGCCGAAGCCGCAGAAGAAGCCGTCGCGGTGTTTGAATTCGCCAAATGCCATGCGCTGGTGGAGGATCGATGAGGCTGTCGCTAAGCCAATGTTGAGGAATGGAGAAGCGATTGATGAAGATACTGCGCCGCTGGCCCGCTACATCCCTCGTCATCCTCGCGCTGGTGATCACCTATCTCGTGGGCATCCCAATTGCGATGGCGTTGAGGCCACTTGAGAAGTCCCTAGGCCTCCGGAACGAATTGCTCAGCCTTTGGGTGATGCGGTGGGGCGCAACGTTCGCGGGCCTCATCGTGCTGGCTGCTGTTTCTGGCCGTCCCGGCTTTCAAGTCTGGCTCACGCAACTATTCCGATGGCGCGTGAATGCAGGTTACTACGTCTTCATCTACAGTTCTGCGCTGATCATCTTTTCGCTCTCGCTCCTACTAGCTTTTGGCCTGTTCCCACCGCCGTCCGCCACGCAAGGTTTCGCCGTTACTCCAGCCGTGCTCGGTTCTTACCTCGCCGAGATCGCCTATATCACGGTCACCAACGGCGAAGAAACTGGATGGCGGTTCGTGCTGCTCGGGCTGTTGCTGGCGCGAACCCGTTTGTTCTCCGCTTCGCTCCTCGTGGGATGCGCCTGGGTGTTTTGGCATCTGCCGATGTACATTTGGCTGGGCGGCGGTGGCCTGACCATGTTCGCGCCGTTCGTCTTCATCGGGCTCGGCTTGTCGATCATTCTCGCTTGGCTCTACAAAGCTACGAACTCTCTGCTGTTGCCGGTGCTGTTCCACGGCGCAGTGAATGCGACCACCTATAGTTTTGAGCGGAATTTCCCGGGCTTGGCCGAAGCGCTCGACGCCACCGGGGCGGTCGGTGAATGGATGTATGCCGCCGCATTGCTGCCGCTCGTCGTCGTGATCGTTCTGATGAACCGCACAATGTTCTTCGGCCAGGTCGATTTCCCGGCCGGCGAGAACTGGGCCGATAGATCGACGACGGAGGTCAGGGTCGCCCGAGCAGGCTGACCGACATCTGTTGGTACTCGGGGTGGATGTATTGATCGTCGAACAGCAACATGCGCAAGATCGCGCTTACCCGCAGCGCCCGGCTACCCCAAGTCAATGGGCTCTCACCATTGACGTCGCGGGCGTCTGGCTTTGCGCCGGCCGCAACCAACGCGGCGATGGAGCCCGCAGTCCCGCACGCGGCCGCGCGATGGAGCGGCGTCTCGCCCCAAGTTCGAATGTCGCGCATGTAACACCCGGTTGCGACTCCCGGAACGGTCGCGCGATTGGGATCGGCGCCGCTTGCAAGCAGCACTTGAACCACGCGCTCATGCGCCACACTCTCGAACCTGCACAACGCGGAGTGAAGCGGCACCTCGCCGGTATCGTTCAGGGCATGATTGGGATCGGCGCCGTTTTCGATCAGGAAAGCGCATAATTGCCAATGGCCGTGAAAAGCCGCGCCGTTGAGTCCGAGGTCGGCGCCCAGCGCGTCGAGTGTCACGCCAGCGCTCAACAGGCGCCTCAGTGCGCTGACATCACCATAATAAGCACACCATTGCGCGATGCTGGTCCGGTCGGCTTCGGCATCGGGGGCGCCTCCTTGATCGAGCCAGTCGAAGACGAGATCCGTCCGGCCATTGGCGATCCGCTCAAGCATGGGAGCCTCCATCAAACTTTCCGTCCGCTCTTGGAATTGCTGTTCATCACTTGGGCGTACTCGCAGGCGATAGAAATTTCACTCCCCGCCATACCGACCGGGTAGGGAAAAAGCCGAGCGCTCATGCTACGAGTGAGCAAGGCAAATTCAAGTAACGCTCGTCCGCGCCATCGGACAGTTTGGCGCTGGCCGAGGGCTGTATAATGGTCTTCGCCAGCGCATGAAGTGTTTAAAGGCGGTGCCCAAGGATTCATCGGTGAGGCAACCTGAGGAACTGCAGTCTAACGCGCCGCTCCGTTGGTCGGTCGGCCGTGGTACAGATGTATGGACGTTGCTCGTTGCGAGCGCCGCAGGCGACTATGCGACCGTTCGTCAATTGCTGGATGACCAGCCCGAGTTGGTACACGCTCACTACAGCTATCGGACGCCGCTCCATTTCGCTGTTCGCGAGAACCGCTCCGAAATCGTGTTTCTGCTTCTCGACAGAGGCATCGATCCGACGGAGATGGGCGGCGACGATACGCTGCTCGAAGTCTGTGCGGATCGCGGCCACCATCAACTTCGCGAGGCGCTTGAAGCAAGATTGGCCGCCGGCCTGAATATTTCCGCCGATGGAGAAGCGCTCGCCGCCGCCATTCGCGGCCACGACTTCTTGCGTCTTCGCGAACTGCTGGACGCCGATCCAGCGGCCGTGTCCGCCGGCGACGCCAGGTCCAACCAGCCTCTTCACTGGGCGGTGATGACGCGACAGCCGGACATGGTGGACGAACTTCTGTCGCGCGGGGCCGACATCGATGCCCCACGCGTCGATGGCGCCCGTCCGATTCAGCTCTGCAATGGAGACTATTCCTTTCGCGGCTGGAGCGAGGTGCCTAACGATTGGCCGACGACCGCCCGAGCCATGCTCGATCACCTCAGAAATCGCGGGGCGTTCGTGGATATCGTGACGGCGGCGCACATTGGCGACTTGGACCGCGTGAGGTTTCTACTGCGCGAGGATATCGGTCTGGCCGACAAGCCGTCGCCCTATGTGAGCTACTATGCCGGTTCGGGGACGCCGCTGGCGAATGCGGCCGCCGCGGGGCACTTGGAGATCGTTCGTCTGCTGCTCGCCTCAGGCGCAAATCCCAACCTTCCCGAACCCAACATCGCACCGGACGGGCACGCTCTGTACGCGGCGGTCGCCAATCGTCACCGTGAGATCGCCCGGACGCTGCTGGAGCATGGCGCCTTTCCGAATCCAGAGGTGGAGAGTTCGGCCGATGCTTTGACCCGAGCGATCTTGAACGGCGACCAGCCCATGGCCGACCTACTCTGCGCGTTCGGCGCTTACCGAAAGCTGCATCTTCTGGCCCACTATGGTGACGTGAGGACGGCTGCGGCGATGTTCGCTGCCAATCCCGGTTTGGCGGACGATGCCGCTGCGCTGGCAAGCGCCGCTGCCGAAGGCCACGAGCCTCTCGTCCGGTTGATGCTGCGTTATGTTCCCGATCTTCCGACGAGGATCGCATCGCCCGCCGGGTGGAATTCCGCGACATCGCGGATGTTGGCTGAGCTGTTGTATCGCAACGGCATGGATCCCAACCGGCCGGACTGGCTGGGTGTCACGCAACTCCACCGGTTCGCTCGTGGGGGTGACGTGGAGAATGCGAGATTGGCGATCGCCTATGGGGCCGATTTGTCGGCTCGCGATGAAGACATCTGTTCGACTCCCCTCGGATGGGCGGCGAAGTTCGGCCAGCTTGAGATGGTGGAGTTTCTGCTGGATCAGGGGGCCAGATCAGATGAACCGGACGCCCCCGTGTGGGCCACACCGATAGCATGGGCGTCACGGCGCAACCACCGTGAGATCGCCGACGTCCTCGCAAGGGCAACACAGATTTCCTAGCCTTTGACCCCCGCCTTTCATTGATGTCGAGAAATCCGACTAGGTTCGCAGCCGAGTGTCGAGCGGGTAGGGAAAATACAGTGTTCCCATGTTATGGGAGGAACATGGCATCTCGACACAAACTCGGGCGGTTGACCTGCCCTACCAGAAGAGTCGCTGCGGTATTTGCCGTTGCATGGCTTTGGGCATCGCCTGGCCTGGCCCAGGTTTCGACGTCTGTCGGATTGGCCGTCCAGGAAGTCAGCGTGGCAGAGACCGAAACCTCTGAGACGGCTGTCGAGATTTCGCTGGCGCCGGAAAGTCGGATTGCGCTGGCGGAATTTACAAAGGGCGCGCTCGGTCGGAGGGCCAACATACGCATCGACGGCCAGATCGTCATGTCTCCGGTCATTACCGAAGTCATTGTCGATGGAAGGTTGCGAGTTACAGGTATCGCGGCTGGCTCGCTCGGGCGTCTGCGTGAACGCGTTGAGACCGGCCAAGCCAGCATTCAGGTCGAGTTACCTGAAACCTCGAAGTAGACCGTCGAGGGTCAGCAGCAGGCTGCTGCTCGTGCTGCGAGCCCACAAGACAACGAGGGTCCGGGGGTAGGCAAAGCGATGAGTAGCTTCATACACGTTACGCCGCAATTGACCGTTCCGTCCTTGGCGACCGCTCTGGAACTCTTCGGTGACACCTTCGGCTTCGATGTCCCATTCGCGACGAGCAACTATGCCTATGTCGCTCGTGAGGGCGTCGCTTTCCGGCTGATTGAGGCACCTGGAGTCTTCGCCGCCGCTCCCAATGAGGCGCGACGGGCAAGCTATATCGACGTGCGCGATGTCGACCAGCTCTATGCAGAGCTCAAACCGAAACTGGACCGGTTGCCAGCCGCCGATGTCGAAGCGCCGCGCGACCAGCATTGGGGCCAGCGGGAATTTGCGGTACGCGGTCCCGACGGGCACTTCATCGTTTTCGGTCAACCGAGCGCCAGCGGGCAGCATGACTAACCGTGCCCCATTTATAGTAGCGCCCACGGTGTGGTGCGCACTGAGAGGTTGACGGCCACGAATTGGCGACAGTGCGGACGAGCGATTGAATTTCCGGGGGAGCCCAAATGCCAGTTTGGTTATCAGCATGGAGGACGGGGGCGGTGACAGCCGTTCTCCTCGCTGCGTTGGGCACGACGCAGTCACGCGCGCAGGTCGCCACAAGCGAGAGTGATTGGACGGCCTATGGCCGCACGGCGTTGGGGGATCGCCATTCGCCGTTGACGCAGATCACCCCCGGCAATGTGGCGGATCTGCAAGTAGTGTGGCGCTTCCGCACCGGGGAGGCCGGCCGCAGGACCGGCGGCAAAATCAAGCTCGAAACCACGCCGCTGGTCTTCGAGGGCGTGATGTATCTCAACACGCCGCTCGGCCGAGTAATCGCGCTTGATCCGGTCTCGGGTCAGATGCGCTGGTCACGCGACTTCGGCGTCGATCCGACTTCGGGTTATGGCGATTTCGTCAGTCGTGGCGTGAGCTTGTGGCGTGATGATCGGGCAAAGCCCGGTGCAGCCTGCGCGACGCGCGTCATCGTCGGCGTGATCGACGCCCGTCTCGCTGCGCTCGACGCGAGGACCGGCGCTCCATGCCGCGAGTTTGGCAGGGGCGGCACCGTCGACCTGACCCAGGGGCTTCGCAACGCCCCGTCGCCCGAAACCGAATACGAGCTGACGTCGCCCCCGGCGATCATCGGCGACCGCATCGTCGTGGGCTCCGCGGTCGCCGACAACGGCCGGATCGATGCGGCGAGCGGCGAGGTGCGAACCTACGACGCGCGCACCGGCCGGCTGCTATGGACCTGGGACCCGGTGCCGCAAAACCCTCGCGATCCCGCCTACACAAGCTGGGTCGGCGACCGCGCCCACGGCGTCGGTGGCGCGAACGCCTGGTCTGTGATCGCGGCCGACCCACAACGCGGCCTCGTCTTTGTTCCCACCAGCGCACCCAGCGTGGACTACTACGGGGGCCACAGGCTGGGGGATAATCGCTACGCCAATTCGATCGTTGCGCTAAGAGCCGATACCGGCGAACTCGCCTGGAGCTTTCAGACCGTCCATCACGACCTGTGGGACTATGACAATGCTGCGCCGCCCGCGCTGGTTACGATTGAGCGGAACGGTGCAACGATCCCCGCAGTGCTGGTCGCTACCAAGACCGGCCAGTTGTTCGCGCTCCATCGCGAAACGGGCGAGCCGCTGTTCCCGGTGGAAGAACGCCCGGTTCCCGCGAGCGACGTTCCGGGTGAGACCGCATCGCCGACCCAGCCGTTCTCGACGCTGCCACCGCTCAGCCCGTTGGCGCTCGACCATGCCTGGGGTCCAACACCGGGTGTCCAAGCCGCGTGCCAGTCGCGGCTGGAGACGCTGCGCAACGACGGCCCGTTCACACCGCCCAGTGTGCGTGGATCACTGATCCTGCCGTCCAACATTGGCGGCGCGCATTGGGGCGGCGTCGCTTATGACCCCGTGCGAGGGCTGGCGATCGTTCCGACAAACCGCGTCGCGGCGATCATCACACTGATCCCGCGCGAGGACTATAGCGCCTCGCTGGAAACGCACGGCGAGCGGATCGGTGTCGAGCACAATGCGATGCGCGGTACACCCTATGCCCTGCGGCGCGAAATATTCCTCAGTGCCGATGGGGGCATGTGCACGCCACCCCCCATCGGCGCGCTGGTGGCAATGGACCTGCGGAGCGGGAGGATCGCCTGGTCGGTGCCCCTCGGCACTGGCGAAGGGCTGCCACTGGCCGGTGCGGAAAGCCTGGAGGGTATGATTAACCTCGGGGGCGCAATCACCACCGCTTCGGGTCTCACCTTCATCGGCGCGACCCCGGATGGATATCTGCGTGCCTTTGACACCCAGACCGGCGGGGAATTGTGGAAGAGCAAACTACCAGCCGGCGCGCGCTCGACGCCGATGACCTATTTCGGCCGCGACGGCAGGCAATATGTCGTGATCGCTGCGGGCGGGGACGGCGGCGATGTCTTCGGCAAAGGAGACGAGTTCGTTGCCTTTGCGCTGCCGGTGGAGAACACGCCGTAAGTGGCTCGCTCTCGCCGCAAGCTATGCCTGATTGTCCATTGCTGTTTTCTGCGCAGTTCCGTTCGAGCGGGGCGGGCTCATTCAGCCAGCCGCTCCAATGCCCGATCGAGATCTTCACGGCTCACCCAGCGTCCACGTGCCATAACGCCATCGGGACGCCTCAGGGATGAAAGGTCCTGCAAGGGATCATGGGAGACTAGGAGCAGATCGGCCCGCCTGCCCACGGCGATATCTCCAAAGTCTTTCTGAGCGTCAAGAAATGTCGCGGGATTTGCAGTCGCGGTGCGAAGCGCCTCAAGCGGCGAAAGACCACTATCGACCAGAATCTTGAGTTCCCGATGCAGGGAGGCTCCGGGCACGATCAACGGAAAACCCAATGCGTCCGTACCTGCGAGGAGCGGGACGCCGGCGCGGTGCAGTTCGCGCGCCACAGCGCGCGTAAAGTCGTGATAGTGATACAGCGGCCTACCTTCGCGAGGGAAACTCCGCCAGCGGCTCCGCACGGGTTCGGGGAGGTAGCCAATCGCCAAGTCGTCGATCAGCGCCGCCCTTTCCCGTTCGGCCAAAAATTCATAGTTGATCAAGGTGGTGACGACCACCATGTCCGACGCCGCAAGACGCTCGGCGAGCTTGGTGATATTTGCAGCGTCGCTGCGCCACGCCACCGGCGCCCAGAAGCCGACGAGAACGCTAGCCAGAACCAAGGCGGCGAGCGCCGCTGCTCCGGCAGATAGCCGCATCCGCGGAGCTTGCACATTTCTCCAACGCTGCACTGCGAGAGCGCAGAGGCTTACCGCGCCGACGACGGAGATCGCCGCCGCCCCGCTGATAAGAATGCGTAGCGCGCGGCTTGCGAACAGAGGGCCGCCGGGCAACACGAGTGCTGCGCCCGCTAAGGCCACGAGGCCGGCAGTCAGAACCGCACTGGTCATGCCTTTGATCCAGCGCCGTGCTTGCAAGCGCGGATCGGCCGGTGGCCGCGGTTGGAAAATCGCCCCGCCGGCCCAGCCAAATACCAGCGCGAGGAGGACCAACAGCGCCACACCCGTGGCTACGATAATGTTTCGATTTGCGGCCAAGGGCAGGAAGTGGAGATTGGACAAGGCCCCAATGTGGGCCAGGGACTGCTGCTCCTCCAGCAAGGCTTCCAGTCCCAGATTTACTGGCGCGTGGCCGATGATTGGCATCCCGGCACTGCGTGCGGCGACATTCAGAGCGTGATAGCTAGCCCGGTCTAGGCCGCGCGTCGTCGTTTGAAAGCGGCCGGAAGGGTCCATAACCTCGCGGAACTTGACGAGATCGTAGCCGGCCCGGGCCTGTGTTTGGACTTCTCGACGCACCGCATCCGGATCGTTGACTAGCGGTTCGTTCACGAAGCGGCCGGCCGTGTAGATTGTCGGCCCTAGAATCGTCCCAGCTTCGACCTGTCTCCGCCAATCCAAAACCTCGGGAGTTCCGCCCATATTGACGACGGTCGTCACGCCATAAGCGAGATAGAGAGGAGCGTCCCCGAAATCCGGGCGCGCCGGGAAAAACGTCGTTCCCGGAAGATGCACATGGGAATCCACCAGGCCGGGTATCAAGTAGCGGCCGCGGCCCTCAATGATCGCCGCCCCGGCAGGCACATCGATCGTTAATGTCGGGCCTATGGCCGCTATGCGGCCCTGTCGCACGAGAACCGTCTGGCCGGGGGCGATACGACCAACGTCCATCAGCAGCACGTTTACGTCGACAAAGGCCGTGACGTTCGTTTGTGCGGCAGCGCTGCCACCGCCGAACAAGAGAATTGCTGCCAGGCCGATCGCCTGCCAGATCCAAGATTGCCATTTCATCATGCCCATCATTCCAGCAGCCTATTCAGGGGCGATTCGGATTTCACTCCCCACGCATCGAGACCGGGTAGGAAAAAGGCCGCCGATGGCCGCCGCCGCTTGTTTTTGCCAGCGCTTCGCCTTGGCGGCTCGACCTTGCTCAACGCCCTGGCAGCCTACACGCGCGGCGTGCCGGCTCCTTCCGGCCTCACAGTGTTGTCAGCGGGGAAAGACGGTTTAGGTCGATAGTCGGCGTTCTATGGCAGCCCTATAGTAGCGCAAACGGCGAGACATATTCGTTATGTTTGTCCGGTGCGGGGCGCCAGAGACCTCTCTTCAGGTCCCTAACCAAACATAGCGAAGCAGGTCCCCTCGCGGGGGTAGCGGGCGAAAGCCTGAGCTTTCGAAAATGCGGATGCTGGCGGTGTTCTCGGGGCGGATTTCCGCCTCCACGGCCATCGTCGGCCAGACCTCGGCGAAGACGCCGAGCGCCGCCTGCAGCAGCGGCGCGCCCAGGCCGCGGCCTCGGGCCTCCGGGGCGAGGTTGATATTGGCCTCCCAGCGGCCGCCGGCCTCATCGAACCGCGCCATGCCGAGCTTTTCGCCTGCGGCTTCGGCCACCAGAATCAGACGCGAGGGATCTTCCAGCGCCCTGGCGAACCAGGCTAGGTGCGCATCGGCGTCGATGATCGTGGTGTCACGCGACATCGACCGCGTCAGCGGATCGTTGCGCCACCGGAGAATGTCGAGCGCGTCCTGGAGGGTCGCGCGGCGGATCAGCAACTGAACGCCCCGTCTTTGAGCCAAGCCGCGCAAGCTTGCAGCCCGCGTCCCGCTCGGCAAGCGGGCAAAGAAAAACCGGCGGGGATGAGCCCGCCGGCTTTCCAGTCTGTCGTCGTTGTCGCTTAGGCCGCCACGAAGCCCGTCCGACGGCGACGGATCGCCGCGCCGGCGAGACCGAAGCCCGCGATCATCATCGCCCAGGTGGCCGGTTCCGGCACGGCGCTGGTGCTGATGGTGAAGTGGTCGACTTCGAAGGCCTTCTGGGTCGAGGTGAACACAAGCTTGCCGAAGTCCGCCTTTTCGGAGCCCGTGAACGTCAAGTGGAAAAGGACGTTCGCGTTGGGATTAGTCCCGCTGCCGAAGGCCAGCGCGCCGAGATCCGCGCCGGTGATCGTCGCCATGAGCGCGCCAGTGCGGCTCAGAACTTCGAGCTTGTTGTAGGTGTCAACCGAACCCCAGTAGAAGCTCAGGCCGTTCGTCACCTTCCCGGTCAGCGGACCGGTGAGATCGAGGGTCGCCGAGCCGCTGCTCGAGCCGTCACCTGGTATGACCAGATAGGTCGTATTATCGCCGAGCGGCTTTTGGTAGACGTTCTGGAGCGAGCCAGTAACGATCGCAAAGTCACCGGTCAGAACCGGAGCGTCACCAGGTTCAAAGTTATGGACGACGGCCTCGCCAAGCGGAGCCGAATACGGTCCGTCGACCTTAGACCACGAAACCGCGTTCGCCGACCCCGCCACGGCAAAGCTGGCAACCGCGGCCACTGCGGCCGCTTTCAGAAGCTTATTCATAGGGATAGCCCCTCACCACGTTTGCTGACAGTCGCCGAGCGCGGCCGCCTTCAATATCGCTGATACGCCAAACCTGGAGTTAAGTAAATATCAACCACGTTCCGGCGGGACAGAATTTCGCCACATCGTCAAGATGACGCCGAGTCACAAACGGCCGCGCCAAACAGGCTTGACCGTTGAGAGAGTAATTAATTCCCCCATAACGCGAACTAAGCGTCGGAAATCAGTATTCGAGCCGCTAGAATCTACTGGCGGTCGCACAGCTTCACCGCAGATGGCCACCAGGCGGCGGGGCCCGAAAAATTATCAGGAAGCCCCTACACAAGGCGGGGCGGCCGCTTTTTGGTCATTTTTCGTGCGTGAGCGGCGCCACCCGGGCGTGCCCTGCGCGGGGGCGCGCCTAAGCGCTCAGGACTCCGCCGGTTCGGTTTCCGGCAGGACCAGCTTGTGCAGGTTCTGCTCGCGCACGTCGGCGCCCGCCTGGTCGTAAAAGAAGGGCAGGAACGCGTACCGACGACCACGGGTCACCGGCGTCGCCTCATGCAACAGCGAGCATGAGAAGACCACGGCTCCGCCGGTCGGCGGCCGGTAGGTCTGTGATCCGAATTCGGGAAACCGAAGGTCTCCGCCCTCGAACTCCTCGGCGTTCAGGTTGATCGAACAGGCGAACTTGCGATGCGCCGTGCCGGCGGTCGTGTTGTCACGGTGAGGGCGGAAGTAGCCGCCTTCCTGCGCGTCGTAGCACGCCACCACATAGCGCTCGATGCGCGTGGCCTCGAACTGGAAAGCATTGGTGATCTGGCGCAGCAGCCGAACCTGGATGCGGTTGCGGAGCTCGGCTTGGAAGGCGTCGTCCCTCACATGCGCGTCACGCCGGCTCTTGAAGCTGTCGAGCACGCCGACCGTCTTGCCGTCGACTTCGCGCATCACGCCCGAGCGTACGCCGCCCTCGGCCTCGTAGAAGTCGATGAGCCGCCGACACAGCGCAGGTTCGAAGACCCGCGGCACGATCAGCACCGGCGCATGTATCGGGACGCCGGCATGGTCGTTGGGATGAGGCAGGCTGCGCAGGATGGAAAACACCCGCGCGGTGTCGCCCATCTCGCCCAGGGCAAGGACGCGCAGGGTGGGGTCGAGGATCACCCACAGCGGACGCTCCGCGCCATCCGGACCAAGCGCGCCGAACAGTCGACTGACTTCGCCGTCGGCGTCGAGGAACCAGCGAATACCGCGTCGATCCTTGGCGCGGCTGATCGACTCCTGGTCGCGGATCACCGCGAACGCCAGCAGGTGGGTTTCGTCGAACAGGGACTGGTGCGCAGCCATGGCGGCCAAGGCCGCCTTGCGGCCGTCTTCGTCGTGAGGCAGGCAGGCGACCAGGACATAGCGCCCCGCCACGCTGGAGAAGGCGAAGGTCGGGTTCGTAGGCGTCGGCGCTGAAAACCAGGGGGCCGCTTGGCCGGGAGAGAGCCTCATGACGCGCTAAGTCGCGCTGGAGACCCTATCCGCCAAGCATAAGAAGTTTATAAGCATCGCCGCGCGCCCGGCCGTATAAACTTGGCATAATTGAACAAACTTGTGGGTAAGGCCAAGGTTGTCCCGTCGGCGGCCTCGCTTGTCTCCCACTTCGAGCCTGGGGTTCCCACGGACTGGTGAAACGCCGCCGACGCCCCGCTTTGCAAGGATCCGCATGGCGCGGGATTGGATAGTCAAGTCTCCGAGGGGCGCGTGGCGCTATGGCGCGGCCCTTGGCCTGGTGGCTCTCTCCACCGCCGCGGCCGAGATTATTTACCGCGTCTTCGACACCGACCGCCTCTCGATGGTGTTCCTGGCCGCGGTGCTGGTCTCTGCCGTGGCCTTGGGCCGCGGCCCGGCCTATTTCGCCGCCGCCATCGCCTTCGTCGTCTATGACATCTACCTCGTGGAGCCGCGCTTCGAGTTCACCATGAACTCGGCCGAGGACGTCCTGGTGCTGATCGTCTTCCTTGGGGTGGCGGTGCTGACCGGCGGCCTGGCCGGTCGGCTGCGCGAAGCCCAGACCGACGCCGAGGCGAGGGCCAGGGTCTCCTCGGCCCTGTTCCGCGCCAGCGAGGAGTTCTCGGCGCTCGAGGACGAACAGGCCATTCGCCAGGCGCTGGTCCACCGGATCGGCGACGCCGGACACGAAGCCATGGTCATCGACGAGGGAGAGGCCGGGCCGGCCGGCGCGCCGCCGCCCGAGGCCCTCCAACAGGCCATGAGCAGCCATGCCACTCACGCTGCGCCCGGCTGGCGCTTGCGGGCGCTCCGAACGGATTCCCGGCTGCTGGGTGTCGTGGCCTGGAAACGCGGGGCGATCCCGCTCAATGACGACGACCGCATGATCGCAGTGCTGGTCGATATGGCCGCGGCCGCCATCATGCGATCCCGGTTGGCGGCCGAGCGGGCGGAGATGGAGACCCGCGCCCAGACCGAGGCGCTGCGCAACGCGCTGCTGTCCTCGATCTCCCACGACCTGCGTACGCCGTTGGCGGCGATCCTGGCCTCGGCGACCAGCCTGCGGGAGTTCGGCGAACGCTTCGATCGCGCCGTGCGCGACGACCTCATTCTGACCATTCAGGAAGAGGCCGAACGCCTGAACGCCTTCGTCGGCAACCTGCTCAACATGACACGGCTGGAATCCGGCGCGCTGACCATCGAGACGGTGAGCTTTGGCCTGGGGGAGGTGATCGGCCGCGTCGTTCAGCGCCTGCGCCGGGCCGGCGCCGACTTCGTCGTCCATGCGCCGAGCGAGGACCTGTTCGCCCTCGGCGACCCGATCCTTCTGGAACAGGCTCTCGCAAACGTGGTCGAGAACGCCGTACGCTTCGCCCATGGCAAGGCCGAGATCACCCTTCGGCGCGAAGGATCGCAGGTGGCGATCGAGATCGCCGACCACGGTCCCGGCGTGCCCGAAGCGGATCTGCCGATGATTTTCGAGAAATTCTACCGCGCCGCCTCGACCTCCAGCCAGCAAGGCGCGGGCCTTGGCCTCTCCATCGCACGCGGTTTCGTCGAGGCCATGGGCGGCCACGTCACGGCCCGCGCTCAGTCGGAGGGTCCGGGCCTGGTGGTGACGCTGGTTCTGAACGAAGGAGCCAACCCATGAGCGCGAGCCTGCTCCTCGTCGACGACGAGCAACAGATTCTCAGGGCGCTCAAGCCTGCGCTCGCGGCCGCCGACTATTCGGTCACCACCGCCGAAACGGGAGGCGAGGCCCTGTCACATCTGGCCAGCGAGATCTGCGACGTGGTGATCCTCGACCTCGGCCTGCCGGATATGGACGGCAAGGAGGTGATCGCGCGCATCCGCGAGTGGTCCGAGGCGCCGATCCTGGTGCTCTCGGCCCGCGACCTAGAACACGAGAAGATCGCCGCCCTGGACTTGGGCGCCGACGACTTCATCAACAAGCCCTTCGCGGTCGGCGAGTTGCTGGCGCGCATTCGGGCCGCGCTGCGCGGGCGCGAGCGGCGCTTCTCAGCCAATGCGATGTTCCGCAGCGGCGACCTGGAAGTGAACTTCGCGACCCGGCAGGTAAGGCTGCTGGGCGACGAGGTTCGACTGACGCCGAGGGAATACGATCTGCTCAAGACGCTCGCTCGCTATGGCGGCCGGGTGGTCACCCATCGGCAGCTCATCGCCGCCGTCTGGGGGCCGAACGCCCAGGTCGATACGCAGTTCGTCCGCGTGCTGGTCGCCCAGCTCCGGCAAAAGATCGAGGAAGAGCCCTCGACGCCGCGCATACTGCTCACCGAGCCGGGCATCGGCTACCGACTGACCCCCGAGGACGAGGCCTAGGCGCCCAGCCGGCCCAGGAACGCCTCGACCAGCCCATCATAGGGCGCGAGCCGCTTGTAGGCGCGGAACTCCGGCGTCGCCGTCCGCCAGGCGCGGGCGAAGGCCGCCAGGCGTTCGGGTTCTGCGGCCAGGTCGTCCAGCGGATGCAGCCAGACCCGGATCGTGAAGAGGGCGCCGCCGGTCCGCGGCAGTCGGCGCAGGGTCTGGCGTTCGACCCGCACGAACAGCTCGTGGCCGGCCGCCGCAGGGTCGATCCCGGTGATCCGGCCACGCATGGGGCCTGGATCGGGCATGAACGCCTGGTCCGAATTGGCGACGCTCCAGTTTCGCCGCTCGAGGATGAGGCCGGGGCGCAAGCCGTCGAAAATCCGCACGACGCGGCCGAGGAACCGCTCGGAGAAGCCGTTCACAGGCTGGTGGATCTCCGCCAGGGCTCGCCCCAGGACGTCTGGAACCGAAAAGAAGCTCGGCGCGCAGAGCGAGATGGCCGAGACGGCCCAGCCGCCCTCGCCCTTTTCCATCAGGACGAGGTCGTCGGCGAGCCCCCTGGCGGCCGCGCAGAGGGGAGGGAGGTCGCCTCGCGCCAGCGGGCCGACGGCCGCCTCGACCAATTCCAGCGCCTCTTCCTGGCCCGGCCGCGATCCTGGGCGCTCGCCCCAGACGACGTCGCGGTGCGTGGCCAGCAGCCGGTCCTTGCGGGCCGCGGGATCCGGCTTCACCCCCTTCGAGCCAGTCCGCCTCCCCAATCGGCTTCAGTCCGATGGTGAAGTCGGCGGCCTCGGCGTAGGGGGCGTGCCGGATGGTCATCTGGGCTTGAACCGCCGGGCTATGGCCCAGACGACGACGCCGACGCCCACTCCGATGGCGTCGGCCAGGGCGTCGCGCCAGTCACCCTGGCGCCCGTATGGCATCAGTCCCTGGGCGATCTCGATCGCGATCCCAAGGCCCAGCACCGCCAGCACCACCGCCCAGCGCCGGTGGGTGGACATCAGCAGGCCGACGACGACCAGCAGGCCGAAGGCGATGGAGTGGGCGGCCTTGTCCCAGATCATCTCCGAGCCCGGCACGTCCTTGTTGGGCGCCAGCGTCATGTAGAGGATCACCGCAACGGCGGCGATGAACACGCCTAGGCGGACCGGCCGCGGGATGAAGGAGAAGTATGCGCGCATGCCCTTCTGATAGCTCCGCGCTCGGTTCACGGCGAGCCTTTCAAAGTCGGCCCGCGCCCATTAGCTTCCGCGTGGTTTCAAACACGGGTTTAAGTCATGACGGTCGAAGCGGTGATCTGGGATTTCGGCGGGGTTTTCACCTCCTCGCCCTTCGAGGCCTTCAACCGCTACGAAGCCGAGAAGGGACTTCCGCGGGATCTGATCCGCAAGATCAACGCCACCGATCCGGACACCAACGCCTGGGCGCTGTTCGAGCGCAACGAGGTCGACGCCAAGGGTTTCGATGAGCTTTTCCTCAAGGAATCCACCGCGCTGGGCCATCCGGTGCCGGGCCGGGACGTGCTGCCGCTGCTGTCGGGCGTGGTGCGCCCGCGGATGGTCGAGGCGCTGAAGACCTGCAAGCAGCACTTCAAGGTCGGCTGCATCACCAACAACATGGTGACCCACCACAGCCCGGGCGCGGACGCGCCGCAGCGCGCGGCCGGGGCCATGGGCCAGATCATGCCCCTCTTCGATCACATCATCGAAAGCTCTAAGGCGGGCGTCCGCAAGCCCGACCCCAAGATCTACCTGATGATGTGCGAGGCGCTCTCGGTGAAGCCCGACGCCTGCGTCTACCTCGACGACCTGGGCATCAACTGCAAGCCGGCGGCGGCCCTGGGCATGCGCGCCATCAAGGTCGTGGACGTGGACCAGACCTTGGCCGAGCTGTCGGCTGCGACGGGCCTGGTGTTCGGGGACGAAGAGGCGCTGGCGTGAGCCGGCCCTCGCGGATCGGGGCCGAGGCCGCCCTGGCCAAGCTGCCCGGCTGGCAGCGCGCGCAGGACGATCCGCGCGAGGCGATCGCGCGGACCTATCGGTTCGCCGACTTCAACGCCGCCTTCGGCTTCATGACGCGGGTCGCGATCAAGGCCGAGCAGCTTGACCACCATCCGGAGTGGTTCAACGTCTACAATCGCGTCGAGGTGATCCTGACCACCCACGACGCGGACGGCGTCACGGAACTGGACGTGGCGCTCGCGACCTTCATGGACGGCGCGGCCCTCGAAGGTGGCGCGAAGGGCTAGACAGCACGGGAGAAGGACCATGGCCGGACGAGTCGAGGGCAAGAAGGCGTTCATCTCCGGCGGAGCCCAAGGGCTCGGCGCCGCCGCGGCCCGAAAGCTCGCGGCGGAGGGCGCCAAGGTCTCGATCGCCGACATCAATCACGACGGCGCCAAGGCGGTCGCGGCCGAGATCAACGCTGAGCTCGGGGAGGGGACGGCCTTCGCCTTCCCTCTCGACGTGACCCGCGAAGTCCAGTGGATCTACGCGCTCGAAGAGGCTGACGCGGCCATGGGCGGCATATCGGTCCTGGTCAACAACGCCGGGATCAGCCGCGGCGGCAATATCGAGCAGCTGTCCTTCGAGGACTGGAAGCTGGTCATGAGCGTGAACGTCGACTCCGTGTTCCTCGGGACCAAGCACGCCCTGAAGTACATGCGCCAGAGCCAGCCGGGCTCGATCATCAACATCTCGTCCATCGCCGGGCTGATCGCCGCGCACAACTCGCCCGTCTACAACG
>JAEXKM010000111.1 GCA_023445705.1 Pseudomonadota bacterium | reverse complement strand
GGCCTGCAGCCTCGTTATTCGCCCCGTCTGCCCGTTCTTCTCCGGCTATCTGCAAAAGCACCCGGAACATGCAGAAGCGGTCCATCCGACCTATCGCGGAATCTTGGGAATTTAGGCTGACGCCTGACGATGCGGAAGGATCATCTTCCCCCATCGCGCTGGCCGATCAGGGGCGGTCGCAAAGACCGAATGCCCTCAGGCGCGTGGCGTTCTGGGGAGCGGATCGTTCCTGGACAACTTTTCCTCGCGCCGTACGGGAATTGGTCGGGCCGGAAACAGCCTTTCGGGCGAAAATTTGTCCGATGAAACTGAAGAATTGTAAAATCTTAACCATTCGACTTGGCTTGGCGCGGCTGGCGGCTTAACCGTGAGAGAACGCTGTTCTCAAAAGGGGCTGGAAGCCATGAAACCGATATCCAAGTTAGCGGCAGGCGCCGCCGCAGTGATTGTGTCTTCCCTGATGGTGGCCGGTTCTGCGCTGGCCGCGGTGCAGGTGGAGTTCAAGAACGTGAAGGGGCAATGGGTCGACCCGATCGGCGGCAGCAGCATCACCTATAGCAACAACAACAGCGACGACGCCCAGGTGCGTTGGGGTACGTCCACCGGCTATGGCAAGAGCGGCTATAACTTCATCGGCAGCGATTTCTCGGCGAGTCTCAACCAGGACATCGACTCCTCGGGCGCGGTGAACATCGGCGAGTTCCAGCACGTGAACTTCCCGATCAATTCGGGCGGCTCGATCGAGGGCATTACGCTGCTGTTCACGACGGATGTCTGGGCCGCCGGAAATTTTCTCGGGACCAAGACCTTCGAGTACAATTTCTCCCACTGGGAGACGACGAACAACTCCAATCCGTGCGCGAACGGCGGTTGGAACAACAGTGGCGTCAACGCCAACGGCTGCGCCGACCAGGTGACGATGAACTTCAACTCCAACTCCGAGGTCTTCTTGATCGACGGCAAGGAGTACACGCTGAACATCGCCGGCTTCCTGGTCGACGGCTCGCCCACCAGCGGCTTCTGGACCAAGGAGCAGGCGCTTAACAGCGCGTTCATCCGCGGGAAGATCGATCTCTACAGCGTGGCGTCCGCGGTGCCCGAGCCGACCACCTGGGCCCTGATGATCGTCGGCTTCGGCGCGGCCGGCGCGATGGTCCGCGGCGCTCGGCGCCGGGAGGCTATGGCGCTCACCGAAGCTTAGATTGGCTCCCCAAAGACGCCGCGCCCGTGCGCGGCGTCCTTTTTCGTGTCTACGGAAGCGCGCTGCTGGCTGTCCTGAACTGACAATGGGCGCTTGCGGTCGGTCACCGGCAGGTCTTGCTCGCCTCCAGGTGGCCGGCCTGACTTATGACAGGCCTCCTGGGAGAGAATTGCGACCGGACGCGACGCCCAATTGATTTGCAAACTTCCAAACCAAAATCACGATGCCTCGCGCCGTCGTCGGTATGAGGTCCGCTGCGCTCGCATTTCGTCCAACCGACTTGCGCACTTCTAAAACGATATCAGTTGCATAAGGCGCGCCAAGGCCCATCAGACGACCCAGCTGGATGAGCTTAATCATCGTGTGAGGAACAATCTGGCGATCGTGGCCAGCCTCTGAGCATCCGGGCCCGGTAGGCGCCCTGAAGTCGCCGACCATCTCAACGCATCGAACTCGCGCATCCACGCGGTGGCTGACCTGGATGCAGAGCTGTCAGAGCTGCGACCACGAGGTCATGGCGGTGGATCACTGCCTGCAGAGCGCGACCGCACGCATCCCAGCATTGATCAACTGTCGTTCCCTCCACGTCCTGTCCGGCTGGCGCGCGCAACCAGGCGACGACTTAGAGTGGCTTGTATATGAGAATGCCGATCAGAGGTATTCGCAACTGAGTCTTGATTTGGCTATCTGGTCGAGCGGTGTCGAGAAGGAGGTAGGCCAATGATCGGGAGGCCCAAAGGTCCGCGCGACCCTGCGAAGAGCCTGGCGCGGCAGTCTGGAGCCAAGCCCCCGGGAAGTGTTGATGCGATGATCGGCGCGCGCCTCAAAGCGGTTCGTCTGCTGAAGGATGTCACCCAGGCTGAGCTGGCCCAGGGCGCCGGTCTGACCGGGCAGCAGGTTCAAAAGTACGAGCACGGTCAGAGCCGCTTGGCGGTGAGCACGCTGCTGAGTTTCGCCAAGGTCCTGGACGTACCGCCTGAGGCGCTGCTGCCTCCCACGTCGCACGGTGACGATCCTTTCAACGGGCTTGCGCAAGTCCTGGGGGAGCGCGGCGTTGCGAGCTTGCTAAAACAGGTCGCGCTCATTCCTGAAGACCGGCGGGCGGAGGTCGTGCGCGCCTTGCAGAAGATCGTCGGGTAAGGCGGCTCGAGGTTGGAGTGACGGCAGGGCCCTTGGACTGGAAGCCCAAGGGCCCTTTAGCATCGTTAATGCTCGGCAGGGTTAGCTGCCGTCACTGATGATAACGCCGTTCTTTACCTGGCAAGGATTCACCGCGCCGTGCGTTGAAGTGATGACCTACTGGACGGCCAGACGCACGGCTCGTGGAACTATTGCGGTCGCCGTAGTGGAGCTATGGGGAAGTCTCCCAGAAGCTTGAGGACCAAGTGGTCGTGATGAGGTTGATGAACTCGAGGCCGTCGACAGCTCGGTCGAGCTCGGGCGCTTCCTGAAGATCGCCGACCGAGCCGAACTTTTGAGAGGCGCGGTGGCTGGCGGATGGACAACCTATTGAGACCTCACATCTAGAGCGCACATTGCGCCTGTCGGCCCTCCGGGATTCATTGGAGTCGCAGAGTGTTCGCGTGCGGGCCGCTGCGACTAGCGCTGGTTTCCGACAAGGGAGTCTGCACGCCCTTGCGGCGCGAGCCTCTGGCGTTCACTACTCGGCCGTACTGGACGCCATTCTCGTGGATCGCACGAGCTTCCCAAGCGCTACTGGCTCTTGGTTTCCGCCTCGGCGGCAGGCGATCACCCACAGAGGAAGTCGCATGGATTCTATTGATGAGACCGGCCGTTCACAGCATCTTGGCTCGGCTATAGTTACCCCCTTGACCAAGAGGCTGGAGAACGAAGCCTTAGTGCTGAAGCTGGTCGACCGCGAAGCGGTCGACAGCGCTGTGGAAATCCGTCGGTTCCTGAAGACGGCCAACCGCGCCGGACTTTCCAGCGTTGAGGTTGCTGACGCCCTCGACGGGTTGTTGGATAGAGGCCTGCTCATAGAGGCTGATGACGAGCTTCATATTCCGCCTCGGCAACTGACCCGGAGGGACTAATCACGCGCCTTTGGCGGCGTCGGCTAGGGTCCGGGACCTGGATGATGGCCACGCTAGGCGCGACCTTATCCGGGCTCATTTGGCGGCGACGGCTACCTTTCAGTGGGCGCCGGCTGCGACAAGGGTGGGTCTGGCGCCACTGGTGCATGACAGGTTTGTCTGGCTCCCTCATGGGAGCAGGGCGGTCAGTGCTTATGCCCTTTTGCTCGACTGCGGCGAGTTTTCCATCCCTTTTGGCCGCCTTGGATCGCGTTGCACTAGATTGGCCAGACCGCTCTTGTGACCGCCAGTGCGAGCGGAGGCGTGGCTTTCCGCCTTGCCGCGGCCCGAGCCTGACTTGCGGCCGCCGCCGCTCTCCTTGTTGATGGTCGGCCCGCAGCATGATCGAGCCCGTTGCGGTGACCTTGACAGCGTTGGAGAGCAGGTTCTGCAGCACTTGGCGCAGCCGGGCCGAATCGGCGCGCCAGACCTCCGGGACGGACCTATCGATTTCGACGCCGAGCTTGAGCCCCTTTTCCAGGGCCCGGGGCGCATGAAGCGCAACGACGCTCCGCAGGAGTTCGTGAAGCTGGAAGCGCTGGGGATCGAGCGACAGGCGTCCGGCCTCGATCTTGGAGAGGTCGAGAACATCATTGAGAACTTCGGAAAGCGCAGCACCGGCCCGCAGCATGATGCGGAACTCTTCTTGCCGGACGGGATCAGGCTCGGTCCGCGCCATGACTTGAGCCATGCCGAGCACACCGTTGAGCGGCGTGCGGACTTCGTGACTCACATTAGCCAGAAAAGTGCTTTTGGCCGCATTGGCTGCTTGCGCCTGGCTGGCTCCTTCCTGGGCGGAGGCTAGCGCGGAAGCGAGTTGCACTTCGAGCCGGCGTTTCCTGAGCGCCGTTCCGACCGCATATATGAGAAAGCAGGTCGCAGCGATCCACGCGAGAAAGGTTTCCAACGGACGGTCGGTCGTGCCATGGGTCACAAGCGACGCAGTAGTGGCGCCCATCGAGGTCAGCAATGAAGCCCTCCGATGGTCCGCGAGTGGGCGAACTCGTGCGCTGCGCTTAATGATCGCGCAGAAGGTCGCGATCGCCGCGACGGCCGGGGCCCGGTCATCCAGCGCGAGCAGCCGAAACGGCATGGCGCAGTAGGTCATCGTGAGCAGCGCGGAGAGGGCCGCAAGCAGGGCCTCCCAACCTCGCCCGGCGTCGCCAAGCCTGGAGATGTAGGACGCAGCGGCCCCACTGATGGCGATCAAGGCGGCGGTGAAGAGTAGCCATGGTCGTGCCGGCATCTTCGAAAATAGTCATTCCCGGTACACTCCTCGCGCCCGCCTGCGAGCTCTGCAGCTTTTCAAGTTGCTCCTCCCACGCGCTCTTATCGAGGGCGGCAAGAAGCTCGGGTCGCGGCGGCCTGGCGCTTGGGTATCCAGCGCTACGGGATCTTCAATCGCTACACCGGCCTGGGCGCAGTCAAAGACCTCCTCCCGCATGGTCCGCACAACGTACGCGACGTGTTGGCGACCCATATCCTGAAGCAAACCGGCTCCTACGAGCAGGCCAGCTACGCAATTCAGGACACGCCGGAGGTCGTCGCCAAGCACTACGGGCGGTTCCTGCCACAGGATAAGGCTTCGCTTGCCGCCCAGGTGTTGAACAAGGTTTGGATGTGACCGCCTGTGACAGCACCAGTCGCCATCTCATCTGCAAAGGCCCGCCGACTCTAACCTTTGGCGGCCCGCGCCCTTTCGGCTCGCTCCTTGAGGGCCTCGACATTCCTGAGGTGAGCGTTTCGGTCGATGCGGAAGCCGAACAGGCAGAGGATCGAGACGAGATAGATCACCCCCAGCGCCGCGATGAAGAACACGCCGAGTTCGCGGAGGGCGGCCTCGGGCACCTCGCCGGGGCGCGCCTTGGCGGGGAAGCCCACCAGCGAAATCACGACGCTGGAGATGAAGACCCCGAGGCCTGAAGTCGCCTTCTTGAGGAAGTTGTCGGCCGAGATCAGCAGGCCCTCCGAACGCCGGCCGGTGCGCAACTCCGCATCCTCCGTGAGGTCAGCCACCATGGAGGAGAAGGCGATGTTCAGCATCAGGCCGATGGCCCCGCTGAGCAGCGCTTCTGCGATCAACAGCCAGAGAATGACCGAACTGCCGTTCTCCGGCAGTAAGCCGAGCAGCCGCAGTACGACGGGCGCGGTGTTGGCGAGGAATGCCGCGACGAACAGGACGATCGCGCCGGTCTTCTTCCCCAACCTGGCGAACAGCGGGGGCGCGACGACCAGGGCCCCCACCGAGGCGACCAACCCGGCTGTGACCAGGTAAGAAAGCTCACGGGCGTCGAGCTCCCAGAAGTAGACGTTGAAGTAGGTCGAAAGCCCGCTCAGCACGCCCCCTGCGGTCGCCGCGAACGTGCCCGACGCCGTGAGCACCCAGAAGGAGCGGTCCTTCAGCGTCGCAAAGGCGTCCTGCAGGAGGCCAAATGGCGAGGCGGCCTGCGACGGCGGATCGCGCAGCCACGGAATCCGCCTGTGGGTGGAGCGGGTGGCGACCAGGATGACAAGCGCAATCACTGCGCCAGCCAGCAGGCCATAGCGCCTGTAGCCCTCGGCGTTGAAGAGCCCGTCGTCGGCGCCGGCGGCGGCGTCGCTCAGGAAGACCCGATAGGCGACGAAGGTCAGAAGGACACCGCCCAGGAAGGTGAAGAAGTAGCGGACGGTGATCAGCGTAGTGCGGCGGTCGTAGTCCTCGACCAACTCCGGTCCGAGGGCGGAGGACGGGACCTCGAAGAAGGTGTCGAACAGCCGCGTGCCGAACAGGGCGAGCGTCAGGAAGACGGCGAGCCCGACCTGCGAAAGCCCGGCCGGCGGATTCCAGATCAGGGCGAAGCAGATGCCATAGGGCAGGGCCGCGGCGTACATGAAGGGGTGCCGCCGGCCCCAACGCGTCCGGGCGTTGTCCGAGGCCACGCCGACCAACGGGTCGAGCAGGCCGTCGATCGCCAGGAGCACCATGATGATCGCGCCCACCATCGGCGCGGGCAGCCCCAGCACCTGGTTGTAGTAGAGCAGGAGGAAGGCGCTGAGGCTGCGGTTCTTGATGCCGTTCGACATCGAGCCGACCGCGTAGAGCGCCATGTCGGTGAAGCGCAGCGGCGGCGGCGCGTCAGTACGAAGCACACGTTTGGGCGCGTTCACGCTGTCGGACGAGGCGTCGGCCGGAGACCCAAATTCCTCGTCAGGATGAAGCCGGACCATGGATGACGCCTCCCGCTCGCGCCCTTCGTTGAAGGCGCGCCCGAGACCTCATCGCCGTCGCGATCCTTGTCAATCTGTACGCGTGTTGTCCATGTATGCCGCAATATATGGACGAAAGTCGTACAGATTGACTATATCTAAGCGGTCCCTCTAACCCTGCCGCAAGCCCGGCTTCGGGCAGTCACACACCGGCGGATCGCCGAGGGGAGGGATGATGGAGGAAGTCCGCTTCATTGCGGCGACGGGGGCGCTCGGGGTCGGGGTCAATGCGCCCGCTCTCGACCGAGCGCTTGAGCTGAAGCCCCACTTCATAGCCGCCGACGCAGGATCGACGGACCCGGGCCCGTTCGCCCTGGGGGCCGGCGTGCCGGCCTTCTCGCGCGCCGCCGTCAAGCGCGATCTCACGGCCATCCTTGAGGCCCGGGCCAAGGCGGGGATTCCGGCCTTGATCGGGTCGGCCGGCACCGCCGGCGGCGATCCCCATGTCGACTGGGTCCTGGACATCGTCTCGGAGATCGCCCGCGAGCAGGGCGGCTCGTTCAAGATGGCGGTCGTGCGCTCAGAGCAGGATCCGGCCTATCTGGAGGGGCTCTATCGCGAGGGGCGCATCAAGGCGCTGGACCCGGCGCCGGCCATCGACGAGGGCGTCTTCCGTCGCAGCGAGCGCGTGGTCGGCATGATGGGCGTCGAGCCGCTACAGGCGGCGCTCGCGCAGGGCGCGGACTTCGTGCTGGCCGGGCGCTGCAGCGACTCGGCGCTCTATGCGGCTATCCCCATCGCCCACGGCCTGCCCGAAGGCCTGGCCTGGCACGTCGGCAAGGTCGCAGAGTGCGGCACCATGTCGTGCATCGGCGGACGCGGGGTGCTCACCGGCGCGATCGGTCAGGATTTCGCCACCCTGACGCCGGTTGGCGACGAGGCAATCCGTGCGACGCCGCTCAGCATCGCCGCCCACAGTCTCTACGAAGCAGCCGATCCATTCCTGCAGAAGGAGTCCTCCGGAACCCTTGATCTCACCGCCAGCACCTACGAGTCGCTGAGCGAAACCTCGGTCCGCATCCGGGGCTCAGCGTTCCACCACGCCGACGAGTACACCGTGAAGCTGGAGGGCGCCGAGCGGGTCGGCTTCCAGACGATCATGGTCGGAGGCGTTCGCGACCCGTTCATTCTCAAGCGCCTGGACCTATGGCTGGAGGAGATCCGCACCTATGTCGCCGGTCTCGCCGAGCGCCTACTTGGCGTGCGGATCGGCGAGGACGCGCACCTGATCTTCCACGTCTATGGCGACCAGGGCGTCACCGTGGGCGCCAAGCGTCCGTCTCTTGAGCCGCCGCGCGAGGTGGGCGTCGTGGTCGAGGCGACGGCCCGGACCCAGGAGATCGCCACGGAGATCGTCAAGCTGAGCCGGCAGCCGTTCCTGCATCACGGGGTGCCTGAATGGATGGGAGCCATCACGGGCTTCGCCTGCCTGCACAATCCGGCCCATATCGAGCGCGGGCCAGTCTACCGCTTCAACCTGCACCACGTGGCCGTGCCGCGGACGAAGACGGAAATGTTCCGGACCGAGTTCGTGACCTTCAAGGACGGGGTGGCGCAATGAAACTGCATGAGCTGACCGCGCTGATCCGCAGTAAGAACGCCGGTCCCTTCACCCTGACCTTCGACATCATCTTCCGCGACGCCGAAGCCTACCGGCGGACCAAGGCGTCAGGGGCGCTGTCGGCGGAGGTGTTCGCCGAGTGCTTCGGCGTGCCGGTCGATCAGGTGCGGTTCTTCGACTGCGAGAACGCACTCGCCATGAAGTTCAGCATTCCGCGGCCGGTATTCCAGGGCGATCTCGGCGACACCGACATGCATGGCGGACAGCAGTTCGTTCCGCTGATGGACATCGAGGTCCCCTAAAGCGGTCCTCGCAAGGGGCCTTTCCCAAACCATCGCTTCGTTCCCGCGCCACGGCTCCGTCGTGGCGCGCCGGACGAGCTTGTTCCGCATGAAGCCAAAAAAACCGCCGCGCCTGAGCGCGGCCAAAAGGGGAGGTAAAGAGATGAGCGTACGCACTCGCAGCGTGGTGTTTCCCATAGGCGTGATCCTCGCGGCCGCGGCTGGCGGCGTGGCGAGCGCGCAGACTGCGGCTGGCCCTCAGGCCGGTCCGGACACGGTCAGCGAAGTCGTGGTGACCGGCTCGCGCATCGCCCGACGCGACTATGTCTCGGAGAGCCCCATCGTGACCGTAGGCGCCGAGATGCTGGAGAAGAGCGGCGCGGTGACCGTGGAGGGCGCGCTCAATCAACTCCCACAGTTCACCGCTTCCTCCACCGCCTCGTCGAACCTCACCAGCCGCGGCGGCCAGTCGAACGCCAACCTGCGCGGGCTCGGCCAGCCGCGGACCCTGGTGCTGCTTGACGGTCGTCGGATGCAGCCGTCGAACACCGACGGTTCCGTGGACCTGAACACGATCCCGGACTCCCTCGTCGAGAACGTGGAGGTGATCACCGGCGGGGCCTCGGCTGTCTACGGCTCGGACGCGATCGCCGGCGTGGTGAACTTCCGGCTGAAGCGCAGTTTCGAGGGGCTCGAGCTCAAGGCGCAGTACGGCGTCGCCGAGACGGGGGATGGGGAGACCCTGCAATTGAGCGGCCTGATGGGCGGAAGCTTCGCCGAGGATCGGGGGCGTGCGGTGCTCGGCCTGAGCTACACCGACCGCAAGCCGGTGATGATGTCGGACCGCGACTTCTTCCGGATCTCGTCGGCCTCGGCGAACCTGCCGCAGGGCGCCATTCGCCCGGACGCCGCGAACCTGCCAAGCCAGGCGGCGGTCAACGCGATCTTCGCCCGCTACGGCGTCGCGCCGGGCGTCGTCCCGCGCAGCAACACCTTCGGTTTCAATTCCGACGGTACGCTGTTCAGCGCCGCCACGCCGGCGCTGAACTTCCGCGACGACGTGGGCAACCTCGTCTTCACGCTCAACAACACCTATTTCTACAACACAGGCCAAGTCTACTACCTGCAACTCCCGCTGACCCGCTACTCGGTGTTCGGTCAGGCGAGTTATGACGTCACCGACTCCGTCCAGGCCTACGCCCAGGCTTATTTCACCACCTATGACGCCGAAACCCAGATCGTCGCCCCGGTCGCCGGCGGCGCCACCGCCCCGCGCCCGCTGACCGTGCCCTACAACAATCCGTTCGTGCCGGCCGACGTGGCGGCCCTGCTGGCCTCGCGCCCCAATCCGACGGCGCCGTTGCTCTACACCACGCGCATGAACGAGGTGGGCCTGCGGGTGCAGTCCAACGACTGGAACGTGCACCAACTGACTGTCGGCGCCCGCGGCAAGCTGCCGATCAAGGACTGGACCTTCGACGTCTATGGCTCGCGGGGGGAGACACGCTACCTCGAGACCAACGAGGGCTATCCGAGCCTATCGGCGCTCGAACGCCTGCTGGCCGCTCCGGATGGCGGCGCGAGCATCTGCGCCGGCGGCTACGATCCGTTCGGCCTGCGCACGCTGTCGGCGCAGTGCCTAGCCTACCTGTCGCGGACCATCCACACCTCCACGAACCTGACCCAGACCGCTTTCCAGGCGAGCGTCCAGGGCGGGGTCATGGACCTGCCCGCGGGCGAGCTGCGGTTCGCCGCCGGTGCGGAGTACCGCCGTAACAGCTACGACTACTCCCCTGATCCGCTGCTGGTGAACCTGGACCTGGTCAACGCCCAGGCGACCAATCCTTCGTCGGGCTCGACCAAGGTAAAGGAAGTCTATGTCGAGCTCTTGGCCCCGCTGCTCCGCGACATCCCCTTCGTCGACGAGCTCAACCTCGACGTCGCCTATCGGTACTCGGACTATGACAGCGTTGGAGGCGTCAACACCTACAAGGCCAGCCTCGACTGGAAGCCCAACGATTGGCTGCGCGCCCGCGGCGGCTACCAGCGCGCCATCCGCGCCCCCAATGTCGGCGAGCTCTTCACGGCGCCGACGCCGAGCTCCGAGGCGCTCGGCAATCCCGGCGCGGTCGGTGTCGGCGACCCCTGCGACGTGCGCAGTCAGTACCGCTCGGCGGCCTATCCCGGTTCGGCCCAGGTGCGTCAGCTCTGCCTGGCCCAAGGGGTGCCCACACCGCTGATCGACAACTATCGGAACACAAACTCGCGGACCAACACCGCCAGCCAGGGCAACCTGGAGCTTCGGGAGGAGACGGCCGACACCTATTCGGTCGGAATCGTTCTTACCCCACGCTTCGACAATCCGTGGGTGCGGAACGTGTCGTTGTCGCTCGACTACTACAGCATCGAGCTCAAGGACGCGATCGGCAGCGTCACCGGCCTGCTCACGGTCTCAAAATGCTATAACGCCGACGGTTCGAACCCGAGCTACGACCCGGCGAACTACTTCTGCCGCCAGGTCGACCGGGAGGCCGCCTCGGGGCTGATCGCAGTGATCAACACTCCGGTCCTCAACCTGGGCGGCTATCGCACCGCCGGGGTCGACGCCCAACTCGACTGGCGGATGCCGCTGGCGGACATGGGCCTGGGGGATCTTCCCGGGACGCTTTCGGCCAATGTCGTGGCGAGTTACCTCGACAAGTACGAGATCCAGAATCTGCCGAACTCTCCCTTCCAGGAGTACGCCGGTACGGTCGGCAACGCCCAGATCGATCCCTATGCCGACACGCGTCCGCGATGGAAGGCCCAGACGACGATTTCGTATGAGCTTCAGCCGGTCGTCGCGTCCCTGCAGTGGCGCTATATCGACGAACAGTCGAACGCGGCCAACGTCGGGACCACGGGCACAACCCGCGGGGTGAAAGATCGGCACTATTTCGACCTGAATGGTCGCTGGGCGGTGAGGGAAGGCCTCGACTTGGCCGTTGGCGTGGTGAACCTCCTTGATGAGGCGCCGCCGCTCGTGGGCGTCACTCCAGGTACGACCAGCCTGTCGACCTATGATGTGGTCGGACGTCGGTTCTATGCGAGGCTGACGGCGAAGTTCTAGGGCCTGGCTAGGGCTGTCTGTCGAGTTCGGCTTTGACGGACGGCCCTGGACGAAGCGTATATCTCCTGACTTGAAGCCTGGGGAACTGACCGGCGCTGTGACCGACCAACTCTATATCACGGCCGAGGACGCCGCCGCGCGGCTGGGGGTCACCGTCACGACCCTCTATGCCTATGTCGGACGCAAGAACATCCGCTCGCAGAAAGTGCCGGGATCTCGCCAGCGGCGCTACTGGCTCCCTGATGTCGAGCGGGCGGCCAAGGGCGGTTCGCGCGGCGCCGGCGCGCCCGGCCTGTCGACGACCACGGACATCACGCTGCTCACGCCGGACGGGCCCTACTATCGTGGCCGGAGCGTGCTCGATCTGGCCGACCACGCCTCATTGGAGCAGGTCGCCAGCCTCCTATGGGAGGTCGAGGAGGCCGAGGCCTTTTGCGGGCGCACGGCCGCGACGCCGAGGCTCTGGACGCGCCTGCGCCAGGACCTCGCGCAAGAGACGACCACCGATACGGCGATCGCCATGCTTCCGTTGCTGGAGCACAGCAATCCGCGCGCCTACGACCTGAGCCGCCTTGGCATGGCGCGCAGCGGCGCGGAGATCATGCGCTGCTATGCAGCCATCCTCACCGGCGAGCCCGAACCCCAGGCGGCGCCGCTACATCAACAGATTGCGTCGGCGTTCGGAGACACACCTGAGGCGACCGATCTGATCCGGCGCCTCCTAGTCCTGTCGGCCGATCATGGGTTTGGCGCTGGCACCCACGCCGTGCGTGCGGTCGCCAGCACCGGCGTCTCACCGTACAGATCCATCCTCGCGGGCCTGGCGATCGTCACCGGCAGGCGGAGTCTGTTTGGGCGGACCGACGGCATTTCGCGCCTCATCGCCGAACTGGTCGAGAGCGCAGATCCGAAGGCCGTGGTGATCCGTCGCCTGCATGAAGGCGAGGAGATTCCGGGATTTCGGTCGCCGGCGCCTTATGTGAACGGCGACCCGCGGGCGGCGAATCTATTGCGGTCGTTCGAGACCTTTCGCGGCGACGACATCGGCTTCCAGCGCGTGAAAGCCGCGTTGGAAGTGATGGAAGAGGCGTTCGGGGCGTCGCCAGGCTTCGCCTTCGTCAACACCCTCGTCGGCCGCGCTCTTGGCCTGCGCCGAACCCACGTGCTCTATGTGCTCGGCCGATGCGCGGGTTGGACCGCACACGCCATCGAGCAGTATGAAGCCGGCGAGGTCGAGAGGCCGCAATCCATCTATCTCGGCTCCCTTCCGCCCACTGCTGGCTAAGTGGGGACCAATGGGCCCGCTCCCTCGTCAGGCGTTCCCCAGAACCGGCGTGTAGATCACCAGCTTCAGCGCCGGATCATCGTTGGCCTGGAAGCTTGTGTGCTGGAAGACCACCAGCCCCCGCGTCGGATGATGCAGCGTCTTGCGCCCGGATCCGCCTCGTCCGACGTCGTGTCGCTCCCACCAGCCGTCGAACTCCGCGCAGCCTTCACGCAGCCGCTGCTGCAGGTCGACGAACGCCGGGTCTCCGGCCCAGAGGTCGTGCGTGGCGCGGAATTGGGCCACCATCCGCTGGGCCTCGCCGGCCCAGCCTTCCCCGAACAGTTCGCGGCTGACCGGATAGGTCAGCATGGCCACCAGAATGTTGCGGTCGCCCGGCGCTAGGGTGTCGAAGCCGAGCAAGTCGGCCGCCGCCGCGTTCCAGCCCAACAGGTCCCGGCGACGGCCCACGATGTAGGCCGGCTGCGCAAGGCTTGTGATCAGGTGTAACAGGGCCAGCGACGCCGTCTCAGGAAGAAAAGGCTTGGGGCCGCCGCCGCCGGCGAGCGCGCGCAGATGCTGGTGCTCGGCCTCCGTCAGCTTCAGCGCGCGTGCGAGAGCGTCGATGGTGCTTGCCGACGGCGTCACCGGTCGACCCTGTTCCAGCCGGATGTACCAGTCGACTCCGATGCCGGCGAGTTCCGCCACCTCTTCGCGGCGGAGCCCAGGCGTGCGCCGCCGTCGGTGGCGGACAAGGCCTACGCTCTCCGGCGTCAGCCGCGATCGCCGGGCGCGCAGGAAATCTCCGAGTTCGCGCTTTGAGCTGGCCAAGAAACACGCCTTCGGCTGGGTTGCACAGTCCTAGGATAATACCAGTCCTGAATAACCCGCCAAGCGTCCGCAATGATGATCCCACCGTTGTTTTGGAGGACGCGCATGAAAGCCGCTGTTTTGACCGCCTTTGGAGATCCGCTGGCGCTCCAGACCCTGCCTGATCCGCAACCCGGCGCCGGCGAGGTGGTCGTGGACGTGATCGCAACTGGGGTCACCGGCTATGCAGCCAATGTCTTCAACGGCTCGCGGAGCTATCTCCTCGACCTGCCGGTCGTCCCGGGGCCTGGCGGCATCGGACGGGTGTGCGCGACGGGGCCGGACGTCACCCGTCTACGCCCTGGCGACTGGGTGTTCTGCGAATCCACCATCCGCTCCCGCGACGAGGACTCCGACACGATCCTGCAGGGCTGGACCTATCGGACGGAGGCTGCGCGGCCACTGCACGCCCATTTCCATCACGGATCCTTCGCCGAGCAGATGTTGGTCCCGACTGAGAACCTTACCCGGCTGGGCGACATCGATGCCGCCGAGGTGAACCGCTGGACAGCCCTCGGCCGTCTGGCGGTGCCTTTCGGCGGGCTGCTCGCTGGCAAACTGAAGGCGGGGGAAACGCTCGTGATGAGCGGCGCGTCGGGCGGGTTCGGCGGCGCGGGCGTCGCCGTGGCCTTGGCCATGGGCGCCGGCCGGGTGGTCGCCACCGGGCGCAACATGTCCGCGCTCGACGATCTCGGGCGTCGCCTAGGGCCGCGCGTACGTCCGGTCCGCATGACCGGAGACGAAGCCGCCGATCGCGCGGCTATCGTCGAAGCCGCCGCTGGTCCGGTCGACCTCGTGCTCGACTTCCTGCCGCGCGAAGCAACCGCCGCCCAAGTGATGAGCGCAGCGCTGACCGTGCGGCATGGCGGCCGGATCGTGCTGATGGGCGGTCTACGCGGGCCGACCGGCGACCTGCCGTTCAACTACAACTGGCTGATGCACAACAACGTCACCTTGAAGGGACAATGGATGTATGGCCGAGAAGCTGTTCCACGCCTGGTGCAGATGGTCCGGGCCGGCTTGATCGACCTCTCCGCCTTCGAGATCGCCGAGTTCCCGCTCGATGACGTCAACACCGCCGTGGCGTACGCAGCTGAACACGCCGGCCCACGCCAGCTTACGGTGCTCCGCCCCCATCGCTGACGGACGCCTGGCGAGGGCTTGCCTGCAAGGCGCGCCAGCCGACGGGTTCGCGCATCACGGAAATCTTTTCGAGATCAGGTTGAGGCCGATGCCGCCCAGGCCGAAGA
>JAEXKM010000056.1 GCA_023445705.1 Pseudomonadota bacterium | reverse complement strand
GGCGTCGGGCATCGATTGCGCAAGCTGATCCTCGGCCGAGAGCGGCGCCGCCAGCGCAAGGCTCGCCTCCCGCACGCGGCGGAAGCGGCCAAGCGCGCTGCGGGCATCGGCCGCCCGCGCCGGAGCCGGAGTCGAAATCGCCTTATTGCGTGACGCCATTCACCGCTCCACCACCCGTTCATCACCAATGGTGCGCAGCCTGAACCGCGCACCAACGGCTAGCGCCGCTGGGCGAACCTGGTTCCAGAATCTGGGGCCTCCGCCGCAGATCGCAACCCGGAACGGTTGCTGAAAGGACGCGTTGAGAGACCACGCATCGAACGCTCGCGGTCGCGCATAAGGCGGGCGGATTGAGGTCAGGATGGGCGATGATGCCGAGTGGCGCAGCGATGTCGTAGCGATGATCCCGGCGCTACGGGCCTTCGCATGGTCCTTGAGCCACAACGGGTCGGACGCCGACGATCTGGTGCAGGACACGCTCATCAAGGCCTGGACGAACCGCGAGAAGTTCGAGCCGGGCACAAACCTTCGAGCCTGGCTCTTCACGATCCTCCGAAACACCTACTACACCCAGGTGATCCGTCGACGCCGTGAGGTGCGTGACGAGACCGGCGAGTACGCCAACAATGTCCGCACCCCGCCCACCCAGGACTGGAGCGTCGCCATGCGGGCCTTGCAAACGGCGCTAGCCCAGCTTCCCGACGAGCACCGCGAGGCGCTGATCCTGGTGGGCGCCGCCGGGCTGTCCTACGAGGAGGCGGCGGAGATCTGCGGCTGCGCGCTCGGAACCATCAAGAGCCGCGTCAATCGCGCGCGAGCCAGGCTGTTGAAGATCATGGACGCAGAAGATCCTGCCGACGTGATGGCCCATGACAGTCCGGAGGCGAACCGGGCCTAGCGGCCAAGGTCCCCACCGCTACTATGCCGGTCGACTCGAATTCGACCGGAGCCCCCATGTCCCGCAGCCTGCCCCTGGCGCTCGCCCTTTCCGCGCTCGCCGCCTCGTCCGCCCTTGCGGCGCCCAAGGACGACGTGGCGAAGATCATCGCGAGTCCGGCGTTCAAGACCGCCACCGCGACGCTGGACAAGGATCACGACCGCACGGTCGCCGACATCATCACCCTGACCGAGATTCCGGCGCCGCCCTTCAAGGAGGCGGCTCGCGCCAAGGCCTATAAGGCGATGTTCGAAGCGCATGGCCTGACCAATGTCGAGATCGACCCGGAAGGCAACGTCATGGGCCTGCGCAAGGGAACCGGGGGCGGGCCGGTGGTGGTGGTCTCGGCTCACCTCGACACGGTCTTCCCCGAGGGTACGGACGTGAAGGTCCGGCGCGAGGGCACGAAGCTGCACGCGCCTGGCGTCGCCGACGACACCCATAACCTGGCCGTCCTGCTCGCCTGGATCCGCGCCCTGGACGCGGCCAAGATCCGCACCAAGAGCGACATCCTGTTCGTCGGCACGGTGGGCGAGGAAGGCGCCGGCGACCTCCGCGGCGTCCGCTACTTCTTCAACGAGGGCAAGTACAAGGACCGCACCAAGGCCTTCTTCTCGGTGGACGGCCTCAGCCCCAATGGCATCACCCACATCGGCGTGGGATCGAAGCGCTACCGCGTGACCTTCACCGGCCCCGGCGGGCACTCCTACGGCGCCTTCGGGATCGTCAATCCGCTGGCGGCCATGGGCAAGGCGATCACCGACTTCTATACGGTCGAAGTCCCGACAACGCCCAAGGTGACCTATTCGGCCTCCGTCACCGGCGGCGGCACCTCTGTCAACGCCATTCCGGACAAGGTCTTCACCGAGTTCGACATGCGCTCGGCCGACGCCGGCGAACTGGCCAAGCTGGACGCCCGCTTCAAGACCATCATGCAGCAGGCGGTCGACCACGAGAACGCCGCCCGCTCCACCGCCGTCGGCAAGGTCGCCGTCGAGATCAAGCCGATCGGGGACCGCCCCGCCGGCCAGACCGCCAAGGACACGCCCCTGGTCCAGAGCATGGCCGCCGCGATCGAAGCGCTGGGCTACAAGCCCGAGTATCAAGCCTCGTCCACCGACTCGAACGCGCCCATGGCCCTCGGCATCCCGGCCGTCACCATCGGGGGCGGAGGAAAGGGCGGACGCGCCCATTCGCTGGACGAGTGGATCGATGTCGAGAAGGAAGGCCGCGCCAAGGCCATGAGCGTCGGGCTCGCGGCCATCCTGGCGGTCGCTGGGGTCAACTGATCCCATCGGTCGGCGCGCCGGAACGGGGCCGCGGGGACATCGTTTTCTTCTCGAAAGCCGAGGAGGACCACACGATGCCGAACCGCTCCCCCGACGATCCGCGCGCCGACGCCGCGCGACGAGATTCCCGGCGAAGCTTCGGCGAGGAAGGCCGCTATTCCTCCGACCAGGCGCGCTACTACGGCGCCGACAACCGATCGTTCAGTTCCCTGTCGAGCCATCGTCCGGACAGCGGTCACGCGCCCTGGCGCCACCGTTTCGAAGCTGGCCGCCATCCCGACCACGAGTTGCCGTATGACGAGGAGGATGCGCTGACACGGGGCTATTACAGCCTGGACGGTCCTCACGGTGGGCAGGAGTTCGGGATCGAGCCGCACAGTCATCGGGAATCCGTAGTCCGCCGCCGCCCCTCCCCGGCCCGCACGCGGACGGCCGAGCCGCCATATGGCGACCAGGAGATCGATCCGACGGACAAGGGCGTGCGGCAGTTCGGGCCGCCCGCCGACTACGCCTATCACCCCGACCAGGATCTGGAATTCGAGCTCGACTACCTCGACTGGCGGGAGGAGCAGCTTCGTAGTCATGACCGCGAATATGCCGACTGGCGCGCCGAGCAGCAGCGCAAGTACGACACCGAGTACCGAGCCTTCCGCTCGCAAAGGCGCGACCACTTCGAGCGCAGCTTCGCCGATTGGCGCGGCCAGCAAAGCCCCCTGACCGCACCCGAGAGCGAGGGCGAGAGCGCCCCGCCGGAGGACAAGGTCTAGGCTGGGCCGAGCGCGATTGCCTGCGAGAACCTAAACGGCGACCTGCTGGCTCCCTTCCTCGCCGGCGATGATCAGCCGGGTGCCGGGTTCTTCCGATACCTGCAGTTCCACGTCGCCGTACCAGGCGGTGTCGCGCGCAGGATCGCAGTCGAGGAGGATCGCGCCCTCCCCGCCCTCAATGAACAACTGTTTGATGTCGGCCGGGCTAGCCGCGATGAGGACGACCTTTCGTCCGGCGTTACGAAGCTCGCCCAGCTTGGCGTCCAGGCGCTGCTGCAGGCCGTCAGTCATGGATCAAACCTTGGCTACGGCGACAGACTTAACCTTAACTGCGTGGTGCTCAAGCCTCGAACCCTCACGAAACGGCGAAGCTGCGTTTTCTTTGTTCGCAGCCGTTGCTCCCGTGGGCCGGTTTCGGCTATGGAGTGCGACCCGATTTGGCCGCGGCGAAGCAGCGGTCCATCAGGTTGGTGACGTGGCCGAGTGGCTGAAGGCAACGGTTTGCTAAATCGTCATACTCGAAAGGGTATCGAGGGTTCGAATCCCTCCGTCACCGCCATCTAGCCCTCCCCTCCAGATCGTTCGGTCACGCACACGCGCGAAAGCGCGCCGTGACACACGGCGCGCTTGGCTTTGCGGCCTGGCGAAGAGATTCGAATTTAGGTCGCGAGCAACCGCTCCAGGACGGGCGAGCGGGTGGGCGGCTGGATCTCACCATGCAACACCAGTCGGCGTTCGGCAGGCGGCGCGGCCACGGCGGCGGCGGCGCAAGGCGCCTCGACGATCAGGAAGGTGGCGTCCCGACCAGGCTCAAAGCCCGTCGCCCCAAAGCCCAGCACCTGGGCGGCCGCGCCGCTGCAAAGGTCCATCGCCGCCAGCAACTCATCGTCCGTGTTGAAGTGCGAGCCGTAGCCCACCAGCATCGCCCGTCGCAGCATGTCGCCCTCGCCATAGGGCCACCAGGCGTCACGAATGTTGTCGCTGCCGCTGAAGACCCGCACGCCGGCTGCGCGTAGCAGACCGACCGGCGGAAACGGCCTGCCACCCGGGGCATTGGTCATGATCGCAACGCCGGCCTTGGCCAACGTCTCGGCCGTGCGCGCCGCGGCGTCGAGGGTGACCTCGCCCAATGCATAGGCGTGGCTCACGGCGACGCGGCCAGCCAAGCCTCCCGCTACCGTCCGCGCCGCGATGCGCTGGAGTTGCTCTATGCCGAGCGCGCCGGGTTCGTGCAGATGGATGTCGATCTTGGCCCCGCGGCGTTGGGCGATGCCGAAGACGATATCCAGTTGTTCCTCGGCCGCGCCGTCCAGGGTGGTCGGATCGATGCCGCCGACCACCTCGGCGCCATCGGCGATCGCCGCCTCCAGCAGTTCGGCCGTACCGGGACAACTCACGACACCGGCCTGCGGGAAGGCGACCAGCTCGATTTCCACCCTGCCCTTCCACTTTTCTCGGGCGGCCATGACCGCGTGGAGGGATGCAAGGCCCGTCGTCGCGTCCACGTCGACGTGGCTACGCATGGCGATCGTCCCGAAGCTGTGGGCTTGGGCGATCAGGGCTTCAGCCCGGTCGGCGACGGGGCGCGCCTGGCCCAGCAACCGCTTCTCGATCGCCAGCCGACCGCGGAGGCTCGAAGCCGGCTCGTGAGGCCGCCACCGGTCGCCGACGAAGCTCTTGTCCAGGTGGATATGGCCATCGACCAATCCAGGCAGGATCGTCAGGCCAGTGAGGTCCAAGGTTTCGAAACTGGCGTCGGCTTGGGCGACGAAACGCCCCTCGCGGACCGCCAGGTCCTGGACGCGCCCATCAGGCAGCAGGGCGTTGCGGAACAGCCGTGCGGTCATTTGCCTGCCTCCGCATTCCATGCCGCGACCTTTGCGCGGGTCTGCGCCAGCATGCCGTCCAGGGCCGCGCGGTCATAGGGCTTGCCCCGCAACACCACCAGGCGGATGGCCCGGGTTGCTGCGATGTCTTCCAGGGGATTGGCGTCCAGCAGGACGAGGTCGGCCGCCTTGCCTTGCTCCACCGCCCCGTAGCGATCGAGGCGGCCGAACCAGGCTGGTCCCGCCCGCGTGGCGGCGGCCAGGGCCTGGGCCGGGGTCAGGCCCTTGTCGACGAACAGGGTCAGTTCGTCATGAAGCCCAATGCCCGGGTAGTTGAAGGAATTCAGGAAGCCCGCGTCCGTGCCGGCCATGATCGTGACGCCGGCCTCTTCCAGCATCGGCAGCACCGCGGCCTCACGCTCGAAGTGCGCGTGGCGCAGGGCCACCGCCGCGGCGTCGGCCTTGGCGGCTCGCTCGATCCGCCAATTGTAGGTCTCGCGCAGCTTAGGACCGATATAGGCGAGGTACGGGTCGTTCTGGTGCGTGTCCTGATCCAGGAACGCCAGGATGCGGCCGCCGTTGAGCGTCGGCGTCACATAGACTCCCTTGGCGGCCAGGTTGCGATAGGCCGCCATGGCGGTCGCGCGATCGAAGCCCGCATCGAGCCGGCGATTGGCCTCCGCGCGATCGATCCGGCCCGCCGCGAAGTCGGTGGCGATGGCCCCCTCGTCCTTCACTCCCGCCTTGAAGGCGTAGTCGATGTGTTCGATCGAGCTCAGCCCGGCGTCCACCGCCTGGCCGACGGTAAGCGCCATTGGAATGTGCCCGGACGTCTTCATGCCCAGCGCCTTCGCCTGGCTGACCGCATAGAGGAACAGCGGCGGCTTCAACGTGCTGTCGGTGATTTTCACGAAATCGACCTTGAGGCCCTGAAGCTTGGCCAGCGCCCGATCGACGTCCGCCTCGGAACCGGTCTCCAACGTGCCCTTCCAGACGGGGTCGATACCCTCGATCTTCGGACCCGAGCTCAGCAAGGTCGGGCCGAAGAGCTTCCCGCTGGCGATTTCGCCCCGCCATGCGAGCACCTGGTACGGCAGGTCCCCGGAGGCGTCGCGGACGGTCGTGATTCCGTGGGCGACGTAGAGCGGCAGCAGCGCCTTGTTCTCGTCGATCAGCGCTTCGCCGCCGCCGAAGTGGACGTGCATGTCCCAAAGGCCTGGGATCAGATACCGACCGCCAGCATCGACCACCTTCGCCGCCGACCATGCGGCCGAGATCGCCTTGTCGTCACCAGTTGCGACGATGGTGTCCCCGGTCAGGACGACGGCTTGGTCGGACTTCAGCTCGGCGCGCTCAACATCCACCACCGTCGCATGGCGCAGGATCACGTCCCCTCGGCCTTGCGCCCAAGCGCCTGAGCCAACGAGGGAAAGCGCCGCAACGGCGGCCATCAGCAACGATCTCATAGGGGCCTTCCAAGCCAGGGTTCACCTTCCCCTCGTATCTTCGGAGCGCATCATTCTCAAATTAGATGTATGCATGGATTACATTCGGAATCCCGATACGCATGCTCGATCCTCGGCTCCTTTCCGCCTTCGTCGCCATCGTTGAAACCGGCAGTTTCACGCTGGCGGCCGAGCGCCTGCACCTCACGCAGTCGACCATCAGCCAGCAGCTCGGGCGGCTCGAACAACTCGTCGACCGCACCCTGATCGATCGGACCGCACGCCCAGTCCAGGCGACCGTCGCGGGCGAGCGGCTGCTGGGCTACGCCCGGCGCATCCTGGCGCTGCAGGACGAGGCGCAGGCCACCCTGGCTCACAACCCCGGCGCCGCCTCGATCCGGATCGGCCTGCCCGAAGACATCGTCACCGGGCCGATGGCGCGGGCGTTCGCGGATTTCGCACGCACCCACAGGCAGGCGCGGCTCGACGTCACCACCGGCCTCTCACGAGATCTCACCCGCCGTTACCGGACAGGCGAGTTCGACATCGTCATCGTGAAGGAGGACACGCCGAGCCCCGACTGCGCCGCCCTTTTCCCGGAAGCGCTCGCCTGGTTCGAAGGCATCGATGGGCCCATGGGCTGGGCCGATCCCCTGCCCCTGGTCGTGTTTCCGCAGGGCGGGCTTTACCGCGACGCGATGTTCCAGCGGATCGAACGCCAACGCCGCAGTTGGTATGTCGCGTTCTCCGGGAGCAGCCTGCAGAGCGTGGTCGTCGCCGTCGAGGCGGGCCTGGGGCTGTCCCTGCTTCCTGTCAGCGCCGCCGCTGGCCGGCGGCTGAAACGTTACGACGCTTTCGGCGCAGAGCCCGACATCGTCGTGTCGCTCTATGCCTGGGAGAGAAGCGGCGCGGTCGCAGATCTCGTGGATCGGATGAAGGCGGCCCTAGGGGAACGGCACGACGAACTGCACGAAAGCTGATCGCCGGCATGAATCCTGCAAAACCATAGCGAGCATCTGGGGGGATAAGCGAATGTTTCTGGGCGCACGTTCAATCGCCGCCGCGTGGTGTCTCGCGGCGGGCCTGTTCATGGGGCCGGCGACCGCATCGAAGGCCGCAGACTTTGAGGTCCATCCGCTGGACTCCGGCGAAATGATGATTGCGCTCGTGGGTGAAATCGCCACCGGCGACGCAGAGAAGTTCCGCAAGCTCGCGATCGCTCACCCGAAAGCCTTCCTTTTGCTCGGGAGCAACGGCGGAACGATCGTCGAGGCGCTGGAAATCGGGCGGATGGTCCGTCTGCAGGGCTATGTCACCCTCGTCGTGCGGGATGCCCCCTGCAACTCGGCCTGCGCGCTCATCTGGCTTGCCGGTTCCACCCGTTTCCTGGGCGAAGGCGCCAAGGTCGGATTTCATGCTTCCTACTACGAAGAGGGCGGACGACTGCACGAGTCCGGCGTGGCCAACGCCTTGGTCGGCAACTACCTCAACCAGTTGAACCTGTCTGAGCGAGCGATCGTCTTTGCGACCTCGGCGTCGCCTCAAGAGCTAAATTGGCTGTCGATCGAGAACGCGGCGGCGGCTGGCATCCCATTCGAGCGGCTGCCCATGAACGACGATGATAAGAGCGCCGCGGCTCCCGAGACCGCGGACTCCGATCTCTTCCGCACGGTGGGCGCCTGGGACGTCAGGGTCGACGACAGCCTGCGTGGAGGCTGTTTCATCACCTCACCCTATAAGGGCGGCGTTCACTTCCGCATCGGTCTCGATATGCGCGGCAAGCGGCCGGAAGGCTACGTCGCGGTCTTCGGCGAGGCTTGGGAGTCGATCAAGGAGAAGGAGGAGTACGACGTGACCCTCCAATTCGGCGAACTCGAACCCTGGTCGGCCACCGCTAGCGGCATAAATCTGGGCGGCCTGCGCGGGCTGGTGGTCACCTTCTCCGAGAGCGAACTCTTCAAGGAATTCGCTGAACAACCCAACGTCATCCTTACCTACAAGGGCCGAGAGGCCGCCAACCTCAACCTGAAGGACAGCCGCGCCGCGTTGGCGGCCTTGACGGACTGCCAGCGTGGCGAACGGCAGGCGGCCAGGGACCCCTTTCGAAAGTAGATAGACGCCTCGGCACGGCGCTTGCTGCCACGTCCCACAGTCGGACACTCGCGCGCCAAAACGAGCCCATCGCAAAGCGCGCGCAGCCGGCAGCGAAAGCGCCGGTGAGGAGGGAGCGTGCTATTGGCGGCGCGCTCCCTCTGCCGGCTTTGCTGTTGATATATCGACCAGCGTTCTCCAAGAGGTCCATAGTGGAGAACAGATGATACGGCTGTTGATCGCCCTGGCCCTGACCGCGCTGATTGGCGGTCCGACGGCGCTCGCCGCTCCGGCGAGCAAGCCTGACGAGGGTGCAGGCCCTGGGCGGTTGGTCCGCCTGCCCGACGGGCGGCGGCTCAATTTCCGATGCTCCGGGACCGGATCACCGACGATCCTGCTGGAAGGCGGCTACGGCGCCACCTCACTGGCGTGGGGCGGCGTGCGACGCCGTCTTGAGAGCGCTTATCGCGTCTGCAGCTACGATCGTGCAGGTTCGGGGTTCTCGGACCCCGGCCCCCTGCCCCGCGACGGCGCGGCGATCGCTCGCGATCTGGACCAGGGTCTCCGTGCGGCCAGGATCGCAGGCCCGTTCGTCTTGGTCGGCCATTCCGCCGGGGCCCTCTATGTGCGGCTCTTCTACGCGCGGCGGCCTTCGGAGGTCGTGGGCATGGTGCTCGTCGATCCCACCGTCGAACATCAGGATCGGCGCTTCGCGGCCATGTTCGGGCCAGGCGCCGGCGGCGTCGGCCCCATCCGCGACCGAGCGGCCCGCTGCCAGGCGGCGGCCGAAAACCGCCAGCTGCCATCCGTCGAACCGGATCTGGAGCGCTGCACCCCCAAGCAACTTCCCAACCAGTCGGACGCCGCCTATGCGGCGCAGAAGGCCAAGAGCCTTCGCGCCTCGACCTGGCGGACGCAGGTTTCGGAACTGGACACGCTGTTCACCTCCACTTCCGACGAGATCGACGCCGGACCGCAAAGTTACGGCGACTTGCCCCTCCTGGTGCTGACCGCCGGCCGCACCTACGACAATGCGCCGGAAGAGGCGCGCGCCCCGGTCCAGAACCTATGGTGGGGGCTTCATCGTGAGCTGGCGCGACGCTCGACTAGCGGCGAGAGCCGCCGGATCGCCGACGCCTCGCACATGATGATCACGGAAAAGCCCGAACTCGTTGCGGCCGCCGTCGCAGAAATCGCGCAACAGGCGAAGGATCGCGGCGAGGGCCTTCCCTTCCGACCGGCGCAGGAGCGTGAATAGTTTACAGATGTCACGATCTGACGCGTATATGTTAACCGCTCGCACAGAGGCCGCGTGCCAGTTTGACCTGCGTCACACCGATATTCGTGGTCCTTTATGTCTTTGGCCGGTCCGTTGAAGTCGAATACTGAGCCTGAGCGCCGTGACCGGCGGCGCGCCGCTTCAGCGGTGGATCCCGCGGCCTGGACGCAGTCGGGTCGCGACCGGCGCGGACCGCTACGTCCCGAAAAGCTGACCCCTACCCGCCTGCGGATGTCGGGCCGCCTGCTGACCCGCTTCTTCCAGGCCGGCGACGCGCTGGCCCTGATCCTCGGCGGCTTCATTGCCGCGGCGCTGACCCATGGCGCCGACGTGCTGCTGATCTATGGCGGCGCGGCGCTCGCTACCTTCGCCAGCCTCCGGCTGTTCGATTGCTACAAGTTCGGCCGTCGCGAAGACCTGGCCATGCACCTGATGCGGGTCACGGTCGCGTTCGCCGTGGCCGTGGCCATGTGCTTCGCCGTCCTGACCCACTTTGTCGGCGTCATCATGCTGGCCGCATCCCTGGGAGTGTGGACACCTCTCGCCTTCCTCTGCGTGGCGACCGCGCACAGCATCTGGTGGGTCAACGTCAAGCGCTGGCGCGCGAACGGTCGGCTGACGCCCAATCTTGTCATCGTCGGCGCGACCGGTGCTGCGGAGCGGTTGATCGCCGCCATTCTGGAAACCCGGGAAGCCAATGTCCTGGGGGTGTTCGACGACCGCGCCGAACGTGGTTCCGACACGCTGCACCGCGTGCCCCTGCTGGGCGCCACCGACAAGCTGCTCGCTCACCGCATCATGCCATATGTCGACCGGATCGTGATCACCGTGCCGTCCGAAGCGCGGGCCCGGATCAACGCTCTGCTCGACCGCCTGAAGGTGCTGCCCAACGAAATCACCCTGCTGCTCGATCGCGAAGGCGAGGTGCAGGAGGCCGAGGCCATCGACCGGATCGCCAACATCCCGCTGACGCGGATTTCGGGCGCCGAGATCGACCAGGGCAAGGCCTTGGCCAAGCGCGCTCAGGACGTGATCATCGGAACGATCGCCCTCTTCATGGTCGCACCGATCATGTTGATGGTGGCCGTGGCGGTGAAACTTGACAGTCCGGGCCCGATTTTCTTCCGCCAACGTCGCCACGGCTTCAACAACGAAGAGATCGTCGTCTGGAAGTTCCGCTCCATGCGGACGGAAGCCTCCGACGCCAAGGCCGCGCGGCAGATCAGCGCCGATGACGACCGGGTGACCCGCGTCGGCAAGTTCATCCGCAAGACCAGCCTCGACGAACTGCCGCAGCTCATCAACGTCCTCAACGGCGAGATGTCGCTGGTCGGTCCCCGGCCGCACGCGATCGGCATGAAGACTGGCGATGTCGAAAGCTCTCGTCTGGTCGCCGAGTACGCGCACCGGCATCGCATGAAGCCCGGCATGACCGGCTGGGCGGCGATCAACGGCTCGCGCGGGGCGGTCGACACACCGGAGCTCGTCCGGCGACGGGTCGTCCTGGACGTCGAGTACATCGAGCGCCAGTCGTTCTGGCTCGACCTCTACATCATGTTCATGACCATCCCCTGCTTGTTGGGGGACTCCGAGACCGTTCGCTAGGACGCCTTGGTCACAAACACCCCCGCCAGGGCCGCGCCCTGCGACTCCAGCGCGTTGCGATAACGTGCGGGCGCCCGGATATCGCGCTCGTCCGCGGCGACCACCAGCACGACCTGATCCATGAAGCGCGCGACCGACAGCGCCGCCGTCGAGACCTCCGCCGCGGGGGCGTCGACGATCACCACCTCCACATAGCGGCGCAGCGCGCTCCAATAGTCGGCGACAGGCTCGACGGCGGCGCGCTGCGGACCAACGAGCCGCTCCTTCAGGAAACGCGTGACCCACCAGCGCGCGGCGCCCACCCGATGTGCGGCGAGATAGGCGCCCTCCGGCAGCGGCTCGCCACTCCGGCGATAGGCCTGCGGCCGAACGCTGAAGAACGCGGAGCCATCGGGGCTGCCCTGCACCGGCCCCGACAGGCGCCCGTAGCGCCGCGGATCATCGCTCAATGCTGCGACTTGGCCAGAGAGCGCCAGATCGAGGTCCGCCAGCCAGACCGAGCGGCCCAGTTTGCGGGCGGCGTGGAGCGCCAGCTCGCGGGCGAGGCTCGACGCTCCCTCGCCACGCCGGGCGGAGGTCACCATGATCATTCGACAGGGACCACCGGTGCTTGGCCCAAGAATGGCCCAAAGCTCGGCGATCTCGGACGGTGAAGCCCTGCCTCCCGGCGACGCGCCGAGCAGTGGAACGCCCAGGGTCTGCGCCGCCGTCGCCCCCGCGCGCAGGCCCGGGCGCAGGGCCAACCGGAGGAAGCCCGCCCACAAGGCGCCGCCCAGCGCCAGCAGGCCGGTGAGGGCCAGGATCGGCGTCCGATAGTCCGCCCCCCGCCGCACGACCGAGGCCGGTTGAAGGATGCGCGGACCTGACAGACCAGCGGCGGCCCAGGCCAATCGCCGTCCCTCGGTCTGCGCAAGATCTTCGGCGATCGATCGTTGAATCTCGCGCCGTGACGCGAGCTCCCGCACCTCCGGCTCGATCTGGCGCATATGCTGACGCCGGGCGCTCAGCTCCCGAGCCTGGCGATCCAGCTCAAGCCGCGCCCGCCGCGCCGCGGCCAGACCGGCGGCGGCCTCGCTGCGGCGCTCATCACCCAAGCCGAAGGTTCGCTCAAGCGCCGCCAGTCGCGCCGCTTGCTCCACGACGCGGACTTCGGCCTGTCGGCGGCGGCCTTCCGTTTCGCCGGCCAGTGCGCTCAGGGCCGCGCGGTCAGCGTCGTAGTCGAGAAGGTCGTGCTTTTTGAGAAACGCTGCATAGGCGGCATCGGCGGTGGTGGCGCGCGACTGCAGCTCCCCCAGTTGAGCTCGAACGCGCCCCGCCTGGGGATCAGATCGGGGATAGCTCAGATATTCGCCCAGAAGGGCGTCAAGGACCTGCCGCGCCCGCTCCGGATTCCGATGGCGAAAGCCCAACCTGACGAGACCATCGCCAGCCTCGACACCCAAGTCCTGGCCCAACCGGCGCAGGGCGCGCTCGGCGGCGTCCTTCTCTCCGACGAGGTCGGGATAGATGCGGGGGACGCCCAGGCGCTGGACCACCCGGCGCGCCAGCATCGGAGACGCCAGAAACTCAGCCTCAGCAGCCGCCCGCGCCTCTTCGCCTTCAGCTAGAACGACTGTGTTGCTGGCGACGTAGTTCGTCCGCAATGAGCTCGCCAGCAACAATCCGATGGCCAGGATCGTGCCTGCCACCACGAGCATGAGCCCGCGCTCGCGCCAAAGGAGTGTCGGCAGATCCGACAGCGCGTAACGCGGCCTGGCCGGCCAGGAACGGACGGAGCCGGCCCCAGGCCATATCGGTGGGCCAGAGGTCACACCTCAGCCTAGGCCGATTCATAGCCCGCCGTCGCTGCGCCTCCGGCGTCAGCCGTGCGCGAGCCACTCCCGCGCCTGGCGCTGGGCTTCGGCGACGTCTTCCATCGCCATCTCCTGGCTCAGCTCCTTGCGATAGACCTTCGCCTCGATCGAGCCGCGCATGGCCGCCAGATTGAACAGCATGTGCGCCGAGACGTAGTCGAGCGGCGCACCGCCCTGCCCCGTCGAATACAGCAGGCCCATCTTGAAGAGTTCGTCCCCAGTCGCATTCGCGGTGGGGAGCGGCAGTCCTTCGTCTTCCACGCCCGTAAGCATGTCGATTATCCCTAACCCCGACCGGCCCAGAGACCCGTTCTGGGTTCCAAGCCGGTTCTTGAGCGGCCAGGAAAGTCCATGCCGACTAAAGATAGGGTTAATCGCAAGACCTCGACGATCCGACCGGATGGATCGGCGACTAATCGGTCATTTTACTTTCGATAAAGCTCCGTATCCGGAAGCTTAAGGTCAGCTATCGCGCGCGCTGACCGAAAAGAACGTTGCGAGCGGCGGCCGCATCGGCGCTCGCGCCGCCGAGATTGCGATTGGTGAGGTCCTTGCCGACCTGAGCGCTGCGCTGAACGGCCTCGCGCGCGGCGATGCGATCATACCAGGCCTTCAGGTGCGGGAATTCCTCGATATTAATCCCCTGCAACCGCCAGGGCGTAACCCACGGCCAGGTGGCCATGTCGGCGATGGAATAGTCGCCGGCCATGTATTGGCGATCGGCCAGGCGCTTGTTGAGCACGCCGTAGAGC
>JAEXKM010000001.1 GCA_023445705.1 Pseudomonadota bacterium | reverse complement strand
GGCCTGCATGAAGGCGTAGACGATCACCGGGCCGACGAACTTGAAACCCTTGGCTTTCAAGGCCTTGGACATTTCCTCGGCGACCTTGGTCTGGGCCGGCACCTGGCCAATCTCGGTCCAGGAATTCTGGATCACCCGGCCGTTGGTGAAGCTCCAGAGGAACTGCGAGAAGTCCTCGCCGCGCTCGCGCATGTCCAGATAGATCCGGGCGCCGGAAATGGCCGCGTCGATCTTGGCGTTCGAACGGACGATGCCGGCATTGGCCATCAGGGCGGCGCGTTCGGCCTCGCCGAAGCGAGCGATGATCTCAGGGTCGAAGCCCGCGAACGCCTCGCGGAAGGCGTCGCGTTTGCGCAGGATGGTTATCCAGGCAAGGCCCGCCTGGAAGCCATCGAGGACGAGCTTCTCCCAAAGCGCGCGGGAGTCGTACTCCGGCACGCCCCACTCGGTGTCGTGGTAGGCCTCGTAGAGCGGGTCGCCGGCCATGCCGCGCCAGCCGCATCGAATCAACTCGCCGGTCATGGACGGCAGTCTTGGCGGGCCGGCAGGTTGCTATCAAGCGGCGCCATTACGCGTCCTATCGTCAGGTTTAGCGCCTATTGTCTGCAACAAGGCGCCGGTCGAACACGAGAAGGCGCGTCGTCGCGGGCTTGGCGAGCCGCGGACCTCGGATCAAGGTGTCGACTATCGGCGCTTCGGCAGGTTGCCGATTGAGCCTCGGCCGAAAGGGAGGGCTTGAGCATGGCGTTCGAAGGTTTCGCGCTGGAGCAGCTCGACGTCGGGGAGGCCACGCTGCGGGTCCGGCATGGCGGCTCGGGACCGCCGCTCCTCCTGCTGCATGGCTATCCGCAGACCCATCTGATGTGGGGCAAGATCGCCGGCGACCTGGCGCGCGACTTCACTGTCGTGGCCCCGGACCTGCGCGGTTACGGCGGCAGCTCGAAGCCGGCGGCGAACGAGGGGCACGAGTCCTATTCCAAGCGGGCGATGGCGCGCGATGCCCGCGCCCTGATGCGAAAGCTTGGTTTCGAACGGTTCGACGTGGTGGGCCACGACCGGGGCGGGCGCACCGCCTATCGCTTGGCTCTGGACGCGCCCGAGGCGGTGAGGCGGCTGTCGGTCTTGGACATCATTCCCACCGCGGACGTCTGGCGGTTGGCCGATCGGCGGTTCGCGCTGGGCTACTGGCACTGGTCGTTCCTGGCCCAGCCGCATCCGTTCCCCGAGCATTTCATCGCCGCCGATCCCGTGCACTTCGCCTTCCGCATCGCCCAGGGCGCGAGCTATTTCGATCCGGAAGCCTTCGCCGACTACGTCCAGGCGCTGGGCGACCCGGAGGTGATCCGCGGCATGTGTGAGGACTACCGGGCCGGGGCGACCTACGATGTGACCGCCGACGAGGCTGACCGTGGGGTCAAAAAGATCGCGGCGCCCACCCAGGTGCTGTGGGGCGAGAAGGGCGCGGTCGGGCGCTGGTACGACGTGCTGGAGGTCTGGCGGCCCTGGTGCGCGGACCTGTGCGGCGAGGCGATCAAGGACGCCGGGCACTTTCTAGCCGAGGAGCGGCCGGCCGAGACCCTGGCGGCGATCCGGGGGTTCTTGGGCCCCTGAGCTTCAAAATCGGTTGTCATCCCGGAAAGACCGCATGGCTTGTCCGGGACCCATAAGCATCGACCTCCGAGGATATGACGGGGACCATCAGGTGTTCATGGGGCCCGGTCTTGCTCCGCAAACCGGGATGACACTGAAAGTCAGGACGTCGGCAGCCAGGTCGGGATGTCGGCGGTGGCGGGTTGGCCGTCGGCGGTGAGGTCGCCTTCGAGACGGTCCAGGCGGACGAGGGCCATGGCGCGGCCTTCGCGGCCGGAGAGCACCTCGCCGGCGCGGCGCTCGCCGTTGAGCAGTTCGGAGCCCGGCGCCGGAGGCTGGCCGGCGAAGGCGAGGGGGAGCATGCGGTTCTTGATCTGGCCGCGGCGCTTCATCCGGGAGGTGGTCTCCTGCCCGACGAAACAGCCCTTCTTGAAGTCGATGCCGTTCAGCAGGTCGAAATTGGCCTCGATCGGATAGGTCTTCTCCACGCCCCAGTCGGCGGGGCCCGGCACGCCCAGGGCCAGGCGGTGGGCGTCGTAGGCCGCTTCGTCGGCGTTCGGCTCCAGCTCGCCATAGGCGCGCTCACCGAGTTCGGAAAGGCGGGGGTCGGGCACGATCAGCGCGCTGCCCAGGTCCGCGCCTTCGCGGAGATGAGCGGGGAACAGGGCGAAGACCTTGGTTTCGTCCGGCGCGATGCGGACCTTGGCCCGCAGGCGGTACATCGTCAGCCGCATGATCAGCGTCTCACGCTGTGACTTTTCGACGTCAATCCAGGCGCCATCTTCCCGGCCGACCACGAAAAGGTCGAACAAAAGCCGTCCCTGGGGGTTCAGCAATGCGCCGAACCGCGCCTGGCCGGGGGAGAGGGTCTCGACGTCCTGGGTGATCAATCCCTGGAGGAAGCCACGCCAATCTTCGCCGGAAACCTCGATGAGGGCGCGACTGGCGAGATGAGCGATCTGGGACTGGGTGACCATGGGCGAGGAGTTAAGGGCTCGGCGGGTGGAGCGCCAGACACATGAGCCTTATACAAGGGCGATGGCGCACGGGTCCTTCCCGATTCTGTTCATCACTGCGACCCGCATCGGGGACGCGGTGCTTTCGTCCGGGCTGATCAAGCGTCTCCTGGACGAGATCCCAAACGCACGATTCACGATCGTCGCCGGCAAGGTGGCCGCGCCGTTGTTCGCCGAGGTCCCGAACCTCGAGCGGATCATCGTGATGGAGAAGCTCAAGAACGGCGGCCACTGGTTCAAGCTGTGGCGCGAAGTGCGCGACCGGCGCTGGGGCCTGGTGGTCGACCTGCGCGGCTCGGCCATTTCGCAATTCCTGCGTCGGGAGCGGCGGGCGGTTTACAGGCGCATCCCAGGCGAGCCGGTCCACAAGGTGATCGAGGCCGCGCGCCTGCTGAAGATCGAGGGGGAGCCGCCGGCGCCCTATCTCTTCACCTCGGCGGCGACCGAGGCCTATGCCGACGAACTGACCGCGGGCAAGGGACCGATCCTGGCCATGGCCCCATCCGCCAACTGGGTGGGCAAGACCTGGCCGGTCGAGCGCTTCGCCCAGGTGGCGATCCAGCTCTTCAACGGTCCCCTGTCGGGCGGACGCCTGATGCTGGTGGGCGGTCCGGACGACATGCAGGCGATAAGCGCCCTGCGCAGCGTGATCGCGCGCGAGCGCACCATCGATCTTGCCGGCAAGGTCGAACTGCTGGCCACCTATGCCTGCCTGAAGCGAGCGCGACTGTTCATCGGCAACGATTCCGGCCTGATGCACATGGCCGCAGCGGCCGGGGCGCCGACTATCGGCCTGTTCGGTCCCTCGGACGAGCGGCTCTACGGCCCGTGGGGTCCCAACACCAAGACGGTGCGGGGTATTCGGACCCTGGATCAGATCCGCGAGGTTGACCCGAAGCTCTCTCAGGCGCTCTGTCACATGATGGACCTGCCTGTGGATTGGGTGACCGCCGCGGCCAAGGACCTGTTCGCCCAAACCAAGTAAGACCTTCAAGACAAGTCAGGACGATCCATGCCCGAGACCTTCGACCTCATCGTGAGGGGCGGCGAGGTGGTGAACCATGCCGGCCGCGGCTTTGCGGACGTCGGCGTACGGGCTGGCAAGATCGTCGAGATCGGCGACCTGTCGCAGGCCTCGGCGGGCCAGGTGTTCGACGCTACGGGGCTAACGGTGCTGCCGGGCGTGATCGACACCCAGGTCCACTTCCGCGAGCCGGGCCTGGAATGGAAGGAAGACCTCGAGACCGGATCGCGCGCCGCGGCGATGGGCGGGGTCGTGGCCGTGTTCGAAATGCCGAACACCGAGCCGACCACCACCGATCCCGAGGCCCTGGCCGACAAGCTGGCCCGCGCCAAGGGCCGGATGCACACCGACCATGCCTTCTATGTCGGCGGAACCCACGAGAACGCCCAGTTCCTCGGCGAGCTGGAGCGCCTGCCGGGCTGCTGCGGGATCAAGGTGTTCATGGGCGCCTCGACCGGCAGCCTGCTGGTCCAGGACGACGAAGGCATCGAGCAGGTCCTGCGCCACGTGAACCGCCGCGCGGCCTTCCATTCCGAGGACGAGTATCGCTTGGCCGAGCGCCGGCCGCTGGCCCGCACCGGCGACTGGACCAGCCACGAAGAGGTGCGCGACGCCGAATCCGCGTTGGAATCGACCCACCGGCTGGTGC
>JAEXKM010000310.1 GCA_023445705.1 Pseudomonadota bacterium | reverse complement strand
TGTCTGCGCACATCGCGCGCGAGCATGGCCACCAGTTTGTATTCGTCACCGACTATCCGATTTCGGCGAGGCCCTTCTATCATCGTCGGCATGTCGATCGGCCGCATCTGACCCAGAGTTTCGACCTGCTGTGGAACGGCGTTGAAATCACCACGGGCGCTCAGCGGGAGCACCGGTACGAACCGCTAAGGGCGCAGGCGGCGGAGCGTGGTTACGACCTGGAGCCCCTGCGCAGTTATCTCGACTTCTTCCGCTACGGCTGCCCGCCGCACGGCGGCATGGGCGTCGGCCTCGCGCGGCTACTTATGGTGCTGCTGCAACGATCGAGCGTCCGCGAAGTGACGTTCCTCAGTCGCTCCCCGACTCGGCTAACCCCCTAGCCATCGTCGGCCGCGCGTAACAGCGAGGTCCTGGGCGTGTCCGCGAAACTTCGGCTTTGGGGACACGCCCGAATATCCGGTTTCCACCCGACCCAGCCGCTCGCGAGGTCCGCTTCCGGGCAAAATGTCCGACGCCCTGCAGATTATCGGCTCGGCGCTTAGCGTGCCATGCAAGCCCAGCCTTCGTCCTGGAGGGACTTCACGAACGCCTCAGCCTTCGGTCCACAGTAGTTGGTGTCGTTGAGGGCATACCAGACGGCCTCATCATCGGGCCGCTCATCCGACTTTTGGTACACGACCACGCAGGCGACCTCCCCCGGTGAGGTGCCCCTCCCCACCATTACGGTGCGGGAGATCGTCTGAACGCTGCTGACGATCCGTGTCCGCCAGGCGAAGCCACCCGATCGCGTGACCATCGTCCGGAACTGAGGAATGCCCTTCGTGCAGAGGTAGGAAGCGGGCGTGAAGGTCCTCGCTTCAGACTGTGATGCGGCCGGTGCGGCCGGCTCGGCGGCGGATGCTGCCAATTTTGCAGCTTGGTCCTTCAGAACCTCCTCCACGATCTGCGTCTGGATTCCGGCCTGAGTGCCCAGGTAAGTCACGACGATCGCCGGCACGATGGTCGCTTGGTTGGTCCAGCCACTGAGGGGAGCTTCGATCACCCAGGAGTCGTGCATGATCGCCATCGCGTTCATACCCGGAATTCTCGCAATGCCGTTCATGATCGGATGGGTCTCGGCCCGGAAGTCGATTTCCGCGTACTTCTGCAAGACCGTTTGATCGTCGCGCCAGGTCGCGCCGTCGTCGGCCATGCCCAGCCAGCTCCGTTCGTTGCTCAGCTTTGCGGGATCAAGGATTGGCTGGCCTTTCGCGTCCAATTGAATAGAGCCGTCCGGGTTCTTCTTGAACACCTCCGACGGCGCGCCGCAGCCCTTTCCGGCGGCAGGATTCGCCAGGCTGCAGTAGGCATCGTGCTTCGGTGCCTTTAGGTTCTCCTGCAGGTCTTGGCCCTTGGTCCACTCTCGGTAGCCGTCTTGGATCAGGACCATACCCCCCGACCGGAGAAACCCTTCTCGGACGGCTTCATCGTCGCCACCGCCGGCGGCCACGGCAAGGCCGCCGATGGCTCCAGCAACGATCGCCTTCTTGGCAACATCCGCCGCGGCGGCGGCAGCAGAATCCGAACTCACGGCCATGCCGCTCGTCGCCTGAAGACCAGCGTGCGTGGCGCCGCTGATCACGCCGGCCTTGAGTGCCAGCTCCACGTCGCCCCCTGTGGCGCGATAGGTGTACCAGGCGCTGTAGGCAGCGGCACCCGCCGCGCCGCCGTAGGCCGAGGCGGCCGTCGCCGCCGCGGTGTTCGCAAGCGAACTCTCCTGGACATAGGCGGCGGCCCGGCCCTCCTGATCCTTCAGCGGATCCACCGCGGCGTGCCAGAATGCGTCCGCGAACTTGCCTTCGCGAATGCGTTGATTGGCGTCCGACACGACGTCCTTCGTGTCCGTGTAGTTGCTCACCAGGTATTTCCGCGTCGCCGTACCCAGCTCGTTGGCGTTCTCGAGCCCGCGTCGGGTCTCGGCATAGGCGTCCTGATGCGCCTTCACGGTCGCTTCCGCGACGTTAGTGGCGGCCCGCGACTGCTCGCGGTTCGCATCCTCCAACGCCTTGCCGACCGTGGTGCTGACATCCCGTGCGACGTCGTCCGCTGCTCGCACCACATTACCCGGTATCCGCGGAATCTCGCGAATGATCGGGGGCGCTTCGATCTTTGGTGCGGGGATGACCACCCGCGGCTTTCCGACCGTGATCCTGGGCTTCTTGATGCGAAGTCCGGCCGCAGCCTCGGTTGAGACCGACGCCAGGACCATGCTCAACGCCAGACACAGGACTCCCCGCGAACACTTCATGAACACCCCCCTAGGCTGTATCACACAGTTCCGCGCCTCCGTTGGAGGATCAAGTCCTAAGTGGCTCGCGGCGTGACGCGGGCGCGCGACGTATCCCGATCCCTCCGAGGGATGCGCAGCAGTGAGTGCTGACCTGTGAAGGGTTGGACTGGCCGGGTTGGGCACAGCCGTCCGTCTCCGCCGCGCGAAGCAGACACAAAAGCCGAGGGGGACCTTTCGAACATCGCCTTTGAGTCAGGACTTCACCCTGGATATCGGCGCTAAGTCCGACGCCAACAAGCGGACCTTCCAAAGGTGGCCGTTGGGTCGCGTCCGGCCGTTAAGCGGGCGCCGGACGAATTTCCGCAAACCACCCTGCACAGCCGCTCGTCATGGCCGCTCGGGATCCTGGCAGCTCCCGTCGTAGGTCAGATTAACATCGAAGTCGGCGGACCCAGTGAGCACATCGCTCAAGAGGGACCGCAATCTGGTAGTCCGAGACTTAGATGGCGTGCGACCGCGAGGCACGTTCGTGAATGGGAGCTTCGTAGAGGTCTTCTAGCCCCGGCTCGTTCGGCAGGCCGCTCGTAGCATGAGACCTGCCGCCTGAATTGCTGTCGGAATTAGGACCGTTTTGGTGCGACGTCCTTGCGCCCGCGCCTGCTACGCGGCCGGAGCGAAAAACTCGACGGCATGGTGGTTATACAGATGCGCGACTATATCGAGCATCCCGCGAACGATGATGTTCCAATCCGCATCGCTCTTCTGCACCGCCTCGTGCGCCGGACGATAATGCACGATCATGTTTCTAAGCCCGTATAGCTCGTGCGCCATGCGCGGGTAGCGCTTGTCATGTGTGTCCGCTTGCACGGCCAAGCCCGCGCAGACCGTCGAGACCAACGACTCGCCACAAAGAGAGGCAAGGCCCACGAACGCCTCCGACTCCTTAGGCCTCCAGGAGAGTTGGTCCTCGATAACCTTGGCCAACTCGCGGGGTGACGCGGCGAAATTGAGCTGCGCCTTCAACACACCGAACCGCTTCATACCGTAGAGCTGTTCAACGCAACGATACGTCTCGAGGAAGAGGTTTTCCCAGGAGATCGACAGCACTCCTTGAACAAGGTTTCGGAAGGGGATCAGCGGCGAGTCCGCCTCGAAAACCCGTGTGAGGACTTTCACCGTCTCTGGCTCCAGTGAGATTGGTCCGTCGAAGTACGTACGGACCAAAATAGATCCGAGCACCCTATCGGTCAGGGAGTGGTAGTCCGCGGAACCTGTCGCACGGTAGACGCACAGTGCCGGAAATAGGGGTACGATCTCAGCCAGGTCGTGTCCGCTATAGTCGGAGCCGTTGTCGCTGAACTGTCCGTCCATAACCTGCTTGATCGCAGCCGCGGTCACGCTCACCGAGGGCCGAACCTGAGCCTCTAATACCGCGAGAGCAAACAGGCCTGGCGTGGGATCAACCGTCTCGAGATCTGGCGGAACCTCATCGGCTTCCGGCAAGCCGAAGGTGCAAAAGTATAGCTCGCCTTCGTGCTCGATGCGGACCAAGCGAATTTGGCGCGTGACAATCCGCACCTCAGTGTCGGCCTTGGACATCAGCGCCAAGTCCGTTGCGTCGTCGTTCTTGACCCACCGACCGGCTTCCCGATTGACGACCGGGTCGTCAAGTTGGGCGGCAAAGTCTGCGAGGCGACCGAAGAGCGCGTTGCTCATGTCGATGCGCTTGCGGGCCACGTCAGGCTCTCCAGCACACCCCCATGGAGGGGACGGCGAAATTCTCCTCGATCAGAACCTTGAAAGCGGTTTCGAAGAACGCCCGTTCGTGGCGGCCCACTGCGGACCGCTTTTGCCCACCAAGTTTTTCCCGCAGAACGTCCAGTGACAGAAAAGCCATCAGGTCTTCCGGCGACATCTGCTCAAGCTCTTGCACAAGACCAGCGGCGGCACCTTGGAGACCTTCCAGGGCCGCTTGGCTGTCCTCGTCTGTCCGGTCCATTCCCAACCGCCCTAGCACCGCCAGGGCGCAGGCGACGATGAACCCAATGCGCGCCGGTTGGCTGTCGAAAATATTGCGACCGATGGTGAACTTCGAGCTCGCCGACTCTTCTGCGCCCTCATTGCCGGCGGCCTCAAGCCGCGAGAACGCCTTGTCCAAGTCCACCAGGATTTGGATAATCGGATAAAAGTAGTGGTCGTACTTCTTGGATGCGATCGCTTCGGCGATGTCCAGGCGCGAGAACTCGTCGGCCAAAGTCTCCTGGGTGTCGATCTCCGTCCGCCGAATCCCGAACGCCAGATACGCCTCGACTAGGCTGTCGGCGCTGAACTCGCCGCCTTTGTACCGTCGCTCCGCCTTTTCCAGGCTAAGCAGTCGCTCAAAACGAATCTTAGCCTTCATTTGCTCGACCAAGGGCGCGTAAATCACCAGCAACTGGCGCTTAATGTTCCACGGAACCTGGCCTGTGTTCAGCACCAGCATGCGGTAGATCAAGCTGTCTGTGCTCCGGGCCAGCCAGCATTCAACCCGAACGGTCTGCTTGCCGACTTCTGGATCGGATTCCACGGCGTCGAGAAGAGCTGTGGTCCGCTGCATGCCGTCGATGATCGAAATGGAGTCGATCCAATCCTTCGTCACCCTGGCGATTACCTCATCGGGCCCCATGGCTTCGACTGAGTCCAACTGGTCGGCGATCACGACTCCGATCACCACGGGCGGCAGAATAGCGCCGCGCTTAATGTCCTCGACCATTCGTCCGCGGATGCGACGCCCAGTCGTTGTCTTAAGCGGTTCGCGCTGGCCTTTAAGCCCTCCACGCTTGCGGTACGCGCCCTCGACCAAAGCGAGATAGTCGTTGACGGTCATGCCGGTCATGACTGACCAGCAATCGACGCGAGAGTCGCGAAGCTTTGCTGTGTGTGGAGTATCGGCCACTTGGTCCCCCCGTCTGAAGCTTAGCCGATCACGGCAGATGCTGAAAGGTCAACTCCCTCCAGCTGCTGCTGCGCGGCGGCCGTTGAAAGTTCCTCGGCGGAGTTGGAGCGGATCCGTTTGGGCTCACCCATCGGGCTATGGGCCCGATGAATGGCCGCTGGAAGCGACCGCGGACAACAATTCTGCATGTCAGATTTGATGTCCGGCTCCGTAGTGGGGTTGTTGACCGACCTGCGGACAGCATCCCCGTTTACGCGGTCAACAACTTTGGTGCGTTACATGGGGAGTGATCTAGATCCCACGGACAGCACGCGCCGCTGGGACGGATCGTTGAATTCGTATCGGTCTGGCGCTATATACAACTCATTCAACGAGGAAATGGTCTCATGACGCGCGCAACTGCCGCCGTTTCGGTCGACACCATCCTCCGCGATCGGTTGATCGCGAGCGTGGATCGCATCGTCCACATGATGGGCGCGGCCGCCAAGGCGGAGGCGGCCAGCAGCCCAGACGTGCCTTCCCTGGTCCTCAGCCTGGTGCGGGGCTTGCCGACGACCGAAACCGACGATGAGACCCTCAAGGACTCCCTGATCGCGGCGGCCGATTTCAAGCGCCGCATGTTGAGTGAGGCCGGCGGGGCGCTGACCGCTGCCCAAGCCCGCGAGGTGCTTGGCCACAAGAGCCTGCAGGCGGTCTACAAGGCCGTGAAGGAGCGTCGCCTCCTGATGGTCGAGGACAACGGCGCACAACTTTTTCCCGCCTTCCAATTCAAGGACGGCGCGGCCCTGGCGTCCATTCCGCAGGTCCTGGAAGCTGCGCCGCACACCGATGGGTGGGGCATCCTGCAATTTCTCGTTAGCGGCGACCAAGGCCTCGGCGACGCGCGGCCGCTGGATTTGCTCAAGGGCGGGCCCGACGATGTCAGCCGCGTGGTCCGTTTCGCGCGGGCGCTTGAGGATTGACCGCACGGGCCCCATCAAAGCTCCCCGTCGTCTCCGTTCGCACTGGGACGTTGCTGCACCGGGTGCATGGGGATGGCCGCACGTCGCGCTGGTACGGGCGCAAGGACGCGACCTGGCGCTGGGATGATCCGAACGGCGATTTTGGAGTCCTTTATCTCGGCCGTTCGCCCGAGGGCCCCTTCGCTGAGACCCTCCTGCGCAGCCCCACCGACCGGGACGTTCTGTGGAGCCGCGTTCAGCAAAAGCGGCAGGCCCAGTTCAGGACGCTGGAGCCGCTGCGGCTCGCCAAGCTCCACGGCGAAGGGCTGGCGTGGTGGGGCGTGACCGCCGCTGAAATCGCGGAGGCCGATTACACCGTGCCGCAAGGCCTCTCCCTCAGAATCAACGCGATCCTGCCCGTGGACGGGATCCAGTACCGGTCGCGCTTCGATAACGACGCCCTCTGCATCGCGCTCTTCGACCGGGCGGATGGCAAGATTGATCTGGTCGAGGAAGGCGAACCCATCGACAAAGCGTGGGCCCACCGGGTGCTCGCCAGCCGGGGCTACCACCTGATCGACCTATAGCCATCAACTCGGACACCGGGCCCCTACAGACCTATTGGATCGCCGCGTTTGGGGGCGCCGGTCGGACCGGCAGAATCCGGATCAAGCAGGACTCTTTGGTTCATCGGGCGCGTCGGGTCGGACAGGCCGGGCCAGGTTTTTGATCCCAACGGAACAAATGTGTCACAGGCGCCGGGCTCGCGTCTGGCACAGCGCACCCCTTCAAAGACGCGCGGACGCTCGATCCGCACATCGCTCAAGGGGGGTACGACATGGCGCGGCACACTGGGTTCGGGATTCTGCTGACGTCCACGATGCTGACGGCCCTGGGAACCGGCCCCGTCCGGGCGCAGGGGCAGGCCGATGGTCAGGCGGTGCGCCCCGAAGGCGCGATCGCCGAGGTGGTGGTGACAGCGCGCCGACGCGAGGAGTCGCTCCAGAGCGCCCCGGTGACCGTGACCGCCTATGCCGGGACCGAGCTGCAGAAGAAGAATGTGACCGACGTCACCCGATTGCTGCAGATCTCGCCAGGCGTCGGTTTCGACGCCTTTCCGCGCGCCGCGCCCCGGCCGTTCTTCCGCGGTATCGGCAGCTCCAATCAGGGCGCGGGGGGTGATCCCTCCTCGGTCGGCTTTCTCGATGGGGTCTATCTCGGCCGCTCAGCCATGCTGGGAATCGACTTCTACGACCTGGAACGGGTCGAGGTGCTCAAGGGGCCTCAGGGCACCCTGTTCGGCAAGAACGTCGTCGGCGGGGCGATCAATTTCATCACCCGCCGGCCGGCCCAACTCTTCGAGGCTAGTGCTGAGGCCACCCTTGGCGGGTACGGTCAGCGTGACGCCCACCTGATGGTCAATGCGCCGCTGACAGACGGGGTGGCCACGCGGCTGGTGCTGGGCGCGGTCACCAACGAAGGCTTTCGAAAGACGTCACAAGGTCGCCCGCTCGACGATGATCACAAGCTGAGCGCCAGGTTGCAGGCTCTGATCGACCTCCCTGAGAACGATCGCCTGCTGCTCTCGGCGGACGTGACCACCCAGGACCTCGCCCAGGGATCGCGTTTCAACGTCCGCCTGCTACCCTATGATGCGCAGGACGGGTTCGACGACTACGACAAGCCGCGCATCGCCGATCCGGACCGACCTGGCTTCATCAAGGCCCGCACCGGCGGGGCGCGGGCCGAGTTCGTCAGCGATCGGCTTGGCTTTGCGACCCTGACCGCGGTCGCAGCCTGGCGCTTCGTCGACTACAACTCTTCCGACGACCTGGACGGCGCGAGCGCGGCGGTGAACGCCGCCACCGGCGTGATCGTCCCAGCCATCCAGACCCTGCAGGTCGAATACGCCGACTCCTATTCCGGTGAAGTGCGCCTCAACTCGAGCGCTGACGGACCGTTCACGTGGGTGGCCGGGCTCTACGCCAACCGCGACGACATCGATCGTGATCGTGAAACCCAGCTCGAGGTCACGCCCACCACGATCAACCTCTTTCGCGCCAACTCGACCAACCGCAGCTACGCAGTCTTCGGCGAGGCGCAGTACCGGTTCGCTTCGGGCCTGGGGCTCTTCGCCGGGGCGCGTTACACCGACGAGAAGAAGCTCTACGAGATCACCCGGTTCACGGGCCTGCGGGCGGCGCCGACCATCAACTATTCGACGCTCGGGGACCCTGGCCGCTCCCATGAGAAGGTGGTGACCTACCGGGTGGGCGGCGACTACCGCTTCAACGACAACATCTACGCTTTCGCCACCATCTCGACCGGCTTCAAATCCGGCGCCTTCCCCGAGCAGCCGTCCAACGCGGTTCTCGCCCGCCTCCCGACGGCGCCGGAAAAGGTGATCAACTATGAGGCCGGCCTGAAGACCGACTGGTTCGACCGGCGCCTGCGCGTCAACGTCTCGCTGTTCGAGGCCCAGTACAGCGACCTTCAAACGATCCAGATCATTCCCGATCTGAGCCAGGGACCCGGCGCCTCGCGGGTGGCGGTGAACACGGCCGATGCGACCACGCGTGGGATCGAGACGGAAGCGACCCTCGTCCCGTCACGCTGGCTGGACCTCACCGTACGCCACACCTATCTCGACGCCCGGTTCGACCGCTTCGTCCAGACCTCGGCGATCCTGGCCGATGGTACGCCTGTGGACTCCAATCGGTCCGGCAATCGTCTCACCCGCACCCCGGAGAACGCGCTCATCGCCGAGCTGGGGGTCAATTCCCCGACCTGGTCCTGGGGCTGGTTCCGGCTGCAGGCCTCGGCCGACTATCAGAGCGAAATCTTCGACGACGCGGTCAACGACCGCCAGGAATACCGGCGACCGCGCACGCTGTTCGACGCCAGTCTCTCGTTCAATCCAAACGACCAGACCTTCATCCGCGCCTGGGTGAAGAACCTCACCGATGTCGAGTACCGCACCTTCCAGGTCGACCAGGCCGGCGGGCTCTTCGTGCAGTACGGCCCGCCGCGCCAGTACGGGGTCACCCTCGGGGCGACCTTCTGATGGTCGACCGCCGCGCAGCCAATCCCCCCTCCACCAGAGGCGTCGTCCATGAGCGATGAGATCCAACCGACCATCAATGTCCTCGTGCCCACCGGCGCGCTCGGGGCCGGCGTTCGACGCGAGCACGTCTGGGCCGGGCTGGCCGCTGGTCCTCACGCTATCGCCTGCGACGCCGGCTCCACCGACAGCGGTCCGGCCTATCTGGCCACCGCCCGGCCCAAATACTCGCGCGCCGCGGTCAAGGCCGACCTCACCATCCTGATGCAGGCGCAGGCGCAGGCGGGCGTACCCCTGCTGATCGGATCTTGCGGCACCTCTGGAGCCGACCCTGCCCTCGACTGGACCTGCGAGATCGCCCTGGAGATCGCCGCCGAGCAGGGACTTTCTCCCAAGATCGCCCTCCTCCGCTCTGAGCAGGACCCGCAGCTGCTGGCCCAGAAGGCCAGGGAGGGCAAGATTCGGCCGCTTGCGCCGCACAAGGAGAGCCCGCCCGAGCTGTTCCTTGGCTGCGACCATATCGTCGCCCTGATGGGACCTGAGCCCTATATCGCCGCGCTCGCGGCCGGGGCGGACATCGTCCTCGGCGGACGGACGACCGACACCGCGGTGCTGGCGGCCTTGCCGCTCAGCCGCGGGGCCGGGGCCGGGCCCGCGTGGCATGCGGGCAAGATCGCCGAATGCGGCGGGCTCTGCACCAGGCGCACCCGCGATGGCGGGGTGATGATCAGGGTCGGCCAGGAAAGCTTCGAGGTCGAACCGCTCAGCAGCGCCAACGCCTGCGATCCCTACACCGTCTCCAGCCACATGCTCTATGAGAACGCCGACCCGTTCCTGCTGACTGAGCCCGGCGGGGTGCTGGACGTGCGCGAGGCGCGTTACGAGGCCCTGGATCCCCGCACTGTGCGGGTGAGCGGCTCGAAGTTCCAGCCCGCGTCCTACACGATGAAGCTGGAGGGCGCGGCCGGCGGGCCGTTTCAGACTGTGATGCTCGTCGGCATCCAGGATCCTGCGGTCCTGGCCGAGTTACCGCGGTTCCTGGTCCAGATGGAGACCGCCCTGCGCCGACGTCTGACCGAGGCTATGCCGGAGGTCGGCTCCGACGCCATCTCGCTGCGTCCCTACGGATGGAACGCGGTGCTCGGCGACACCCCGCCTCCAGGCACGCCCGCCCCACGGGAGATCGGCCTGCTCCTGGTGGCCACAGCCGCCGATCAGGCGACCGCCACCCAGATCGCCAAGACCTGCAATCCGATCCTCTTCCACATGCCGCTCGATCCGGAGATGGAATTGCCGAGCTACGCCTTTCCGTTCTCCCCCGCCGAGATCGAACGCGGCCAGGTCTTCGAGTTCAGGCTCAACCACGTGGTCGAGGTCGATGATCCCCTTGAACTCGTGCGGATGAGCTTCATCCAGGCCGGAGCCCGCTGATGCCCCAGCTGAAGGATGTCTGCCGGTTCATCCGCTCCAAGAACGCGGGCCCTTACTGGATCACCGTCGATCTCTATTTCGACGCCGCCGCCTACGGCGCCTACGCCCAAGCGCCAGCCCTGGACGTTGAGGCGTTGGCCCGCGCCGCAGGCGTCGCGCCGGGCGAGATCCGCAAGTTCCTGGTTCCAGACCTTCACGTGGTGAAGATCACCTATCCACGCCGCGATCCGCAGGGCGGCGTGCTTGAGCGCGATCTGCACGGGGGCCAGCAGTTCGTGCGCTTCCAGGCGCTCGAGGTCTGAGCCATGGCCGAGATCGCTCTCGTCGCGGCCCGACCCAGAGTCGGATGGCTGACCACCCTGTTCTATGGGATCGGCGCGTCCTCGACCGGCGTGAAGATGCGCGCGCTGAGCAGCTTCCTGCTGATCTTCTACAACCAGAGCCTGGGGCTGGCCCCCACCACGGTCGCGCTGGCGATCTCAATCATCACGGTGTTTGACGCCGTGGTCGATCCGCTGACCGGTTTCGCCTCCGATCGGCTGAGGTCGCGTTGGGGACGGCGTCATCCCTTCATGTACGCCGCCGCCCTCCCCGTCGCCGGCGCGTTCTACATGCTGTGGAATCCCCCCGAAGGCCTTGCCGACGGCGCGCTCTTCGCCTGGCTGCTCGTCTGTCTCATGGCCTTACGGCTCTTCGACACCTTCTTCGAACTGCCGAGCCTCGCGCTCGGGCCCGAGCTCGTCCAGGACTATGACGGCCGGACGGTCCTCGTCAGCTCGCGTATCTTCTTCCGGACCATCGCCGGCGTGCTCTTCGCCATCGCCGCCTTCCAGATATTCCTGCCCGAAAGCAGTGGCGGGGTGGCCAGCCGCCAGGGGTATCGCAACTTTGCGATCGCCGGCTCGGCGGTGATGCTCGTGAGCATCCTGATCTCGGCGATCGCGACGCATCGGTTCATCCCCTGGCTGGCGCGGCCAGAGCCGAAGCCGCTTTCGGGCCTCTCGTTTTTCGCCGACGTATGGCGCCTGCTCGGCAATCGACCCGCCCGGATCATGCTCACCGTCGGCATGCTGGTCGCCGTCGTCAATGGCGCCCGCTCGGGTCTGGAGATCTATTTCGGACTCTATTTCTGGGGGCTGGATCAGGCGCAGCTGGCCGCCATCACCGCCGTGACCGCGGCCGGCACGCTCCTGGGCGCGGTGGTCGCGCCGCAGCTTTCGCGGCGTCTGGGCAAACGCCTGGGCGTGCTCTGCGGCTATGTCGCGGCGATCGTCGTCAGCCTGCTGCCGATCCTTCTGCGCCTGGCCGGCTGGCTGCCGGCCGGAACGAGCCAGCTCACCTACCAGGTCCTGGTCGGCCAGGCGTTCTGCCAGGGCCTGCTCTATGTGGTCACCGCGGTGCTGATGAACGCCATGCTGGCCGATGTCGTCGAGGACGTGGAGGTCCAGAGCGGCCGGCGGGCCGAAGGGCTGCTGTTCTCGGCCGACGCCTTCTTCAGCAAGGCCGTGTCGGGTCTGGGGGTGCTGATCGCCGGAGCCGTGCTGGCTCTGGTGCGCTTCCCCCAGGACGCCCGCACGCAAGGGGTCCCGCCCGAGGTCGCCTGGAATCTTGGCGCGGCCTTCCTGCCCCTGACCCTGGTCTTCAGCCTGGCGGTGATCTTCCTGCTCGCCGCCTTCCCCATTGATCGCCACCGCCACGCGGCGAACCTGGCCAGACTCGACGAACGCCGGGCGGCAGAGACGCAAAAGGACTGACCCATGTCGGACAAGGCCTCGTGGATTTCAGCCGGATCGGCCAGCCTTCGCGCCTGGCCACGCGCCCAGTTCGCCTGGCGCAGCGATCCACGCTTCTCCTACTGCGTTCATCTGCCCAAGGCGCCCGCCAAACATCTGCTCGTCGCCGTCCACGGCACCGGCCGGAACGCCATGGCCTATCGTGACGCTTTGGCCGCCTTCGCCGAGACGGAAGGCTATGTGGTGCTGGCGCCGCTCTTTCCGGTCGGGGTGCTGGGAGACTTCAACCCCGACGGTTACAAGTACATGGCTGAACAGGGCGTCAGATACGATCGCGTTCTGCTGGGAATGATCGGCGAGCTCGAACAGCTCCTCCAGCTGCGGTTCCCGCGCTTTTGCCTGTTCGGTTTCTCGGGCGGCGGGCACTTCGCCCATCGCTTTTTCTACCTGCACCCCGAGCGCCTGAGATCTGTGTCGGTCGGCGCACCGGGCGGGGTCACCCTCCTGGACGACAGCCGTGACTTCTGGATCGGCACCCGCGACTTCCCCGCCCGGTTCGGGGTCGCTCCGAACCTCGCCGCCATGCGTCAGGTTTCAGCCCAGATCCTGATCGGATCGGAGGACCAGGTCGCGTTCGTCTACCCGCCGCATGCCAGTCACCACGCCGCCGACATGGAGTCCCTGGGGCGCAATCGCCTTGAGCGCAGCGCCACCTTGCTGGCAAACTGGCGTGATCATGGGCTGCAGGCGCGTCGGGACGTCATCCCGGGCATCGGCCACGAGGGCCTCAGGTCCGTTCCGACCCTCGAGGCCTTCCTGCGTGAGCTGCCGCCCGATTGACGGCGACCTTGTATGCGTAGCGGCCTTCTCACCTCCGAAAACTGGATCGACGGGCTACCGCAGATCGTGCGTGCAGAGATCATTGCGCGGGCCTCGGTGACGCGCCTGAAAGCCGGAGAAGAGTTTTCGGCCGCGGGCCAGACGCCCAAGGGCGTCTTTCAGGTGGTGGAGGGCTATCTGCGCCTGATCGGACTGCAGGAGGATGGGCGATTGAACCTGATCACCATCTATTCGGCCGGCAACGCCTTCGCCGAGACCGCGGTCGTGGCGCGGCGGCCGCTCAATCACAGCACCCAGGCGATCACCCCCACGACGGTTCGATGCCTCGCCCAGGCCGATTTCTGGGCGCTCTACGAAGCGCACAGGGAAATACCCGACGCCCTCTGCCGCAAGTTCGCCGGCGCGATCGGACGACAGCTGGCCACCCGGCAACTGGGGACCTCACGCCGTTTGGGCAAGCGCGTGGCCATGATCTTCGAAGAACTTGCCCACAGGGTCGGGCGGGCGCAGCCTGACGGCCGTGTCGTCATCGGGTTGCCGATCACCCAGCAGGATCTCGCTGATCATCTGGGCGTCACGCGCCAGAGCATCCAACGCGAGATCAAAGAGCTCAAAGCCCTGCGGCTGATTGGGCGCGATCACCGCCAGTGGCATGTCGTCGACCGCGCGGGCCTGCGGCGGCTCAGCTGACATTGGGCCAGTGTTCAGGGCCCGCGCGCTTCGGAGAAAGGTCGTCCCTCGCGAGCCCCTCGAAGCGCCCCGATGAGCGGCCATGCGCCCATGAAGGCCGCCGTAAAGGCCTATCCGGTCAGCACTTTGAAGGCCGATCTCCCTCGCGGACCTTCCCGAAGACGTCCGGACTGACGCAGCTGAACGGCTTCCCCACAGCCGCAAGAACACCACAGGACCATCAGGCATCCGTCGCAGGATGACTAAACGTGCGAAGCGAGCCGGCTGGCCGCGGCTACGGGCCATCTGTATGACTTGTCCCGCTACCGCACCGCTGGAGGGACTGAATGGAGCTGGCCCATGAGGCTGTAGTCGCTGTCCTCGATAGCGTGCTCGATACGGGGATCATTACCTTAGATCCGGAGGGTCGGGTCCGATCTTGGAACACCGGCGCGACCCGACTGCTCGGTTGGACCGAAGAGGAGATGCGCGGTCAGTCCGTCGAGCGGCTCTTTACTGAGGAGGACCGGGCCGCAGGGGTGTTCGCTGCCGAACTGCAAGATGCTCAGTCTCACGGTCGCGGCGGACAGGAAGGCTGGCGCGTCCGCAAGGACGGCAAGCGCATCTGGGCGATCGGCGAAACCACCCCTATCGGCGATTGGCGGATCAATGGGTTCGTCAAGGTCGTCCGGGACCGCACGGACTGGAAGAAGGCCGATGACGCCCTGCGGGAAGAAACGCGCATCGTCACTATCCTGCAGAAGGCCGGTGCGGCGCTGACGCGCGAGCCGGATCTGGAGAATCTGGTGCAGGCCGTGACCGACGCCGGGGTCGAGCTCACGGGCGCCCAGTTCGGTGCGTTCTTCTACAACGTGCTCGACGAGGCTGGAGAGAGCTACATGCTCTATACTCTCTCCGGCGCGCCGCGGGATGCGTTCTCCAAGTTCCCGATGCCGCGCAACACCGCTGTGTTCGCGCCCACCTTCAACGGTGAGGGGATCGTCCGATCGGACGATATCACCGCCGATCCCCGCTATGGTCACAACGCGCCTCGCTCGGGCATGCCGGAAGGGCATCTTCCAGTCCGTAGTTACCTTGCGGTTCCAGTGTTCTCACGCATGGGGGAGGTTCTCGGCGGCCTGTTCTTCGGCCATTCGGAGAGGGCGGTTTTTACCGAAAGTTCGGAGCGCGGCCTCTCGAGCCTGGCGGCCGAAGCCGGCGTCGCCATCGACAACGTTCGTCTGGCGGTGGAACGGCGAAGGGCAGAAGACGCGCTCCGCAAGCTGAACGCCAACCTGGAGCAGGAAGTCGCCGAGCGGACCCGGGAGCTTCAAGCCAAGGACGAGGCCCTGCGGCAGTCGCAGAAGATGGAGGCGGTCGGCCAGCTGACCGGCGGCATCGCGCACGACTTTAACAATCTGCTGCAGATCATCATCGGCAATCTCGAGACATTGCAGCGGAACCTCCCCCCAGAGGCGGTGCGATTGAACCGCTCGGCCGGCAGCGCGATGAACGGCGCCAAGCGCGCAGCCACCCTTACACAGCGGCTCTTGGCCTTCTCGCGCCGCCAACCGCTCGATCCGAAGCCGGTTACCGCCGCCGGCCTGGTGAGCGGTCTGGCCGACCTGCTTCAGAGGACGTTGGGCGAGGCGATCGCCATCGAAACTGTCAGTGGGGCGGGATTATGGACCGTCGAGGTGGATCCGAACGAGCTGGAGGCGGCGCTGGTCAACCTGGCCGTCAACGCCCGTGACGCGATGCCGGAGGGCGGTCGGCTGACTATCGAAACCGCGAACGCCCACATCGACGAGGCCTATGCCGCAAGTCATCTGGAGGTCGCACCTGGCCAGTATGTGGTGATCTCAGTGTCAGACACCGGGGTTGGGATGGATGCGGCGACCTTGGGGAGAGTGTTCGAGCCGTTCTTCACGACTAAGCCCGTGGGCAAGGGCACCGGACTGGGCCTGAGCCAAGTCTACGGCTTCGTCAAACAGTCTGGAGGACACGTAAAGCTCTATTCGGAGGTGGACCAGGGCACAACGGTGAAGCTCTACCTCCCACGTTACGTCAGTGATGGAGGCAATCCGCTCAACGAGGAGGATCGCCTCGCACCCGAAGGCGCCGCCGAAACCATCGTAGTCGTGGAAGACGACCAGGACGTCCGCAGCTACACGGTCGAGAGCCTGCGAGACTTAGGATATCGGGTTCTTGAAGCCCCGGACGGCCCCTCGGCGCTTCGACACCTGGAGCACGAGCCGCAGGTGGACTTGCTCTTCACCGACGTCGTCCTTCCTGGGGGTATGACCGGCGCCCAGGTCGCAGCGGCAGCGCAGGAACAGCGTCCAGGCCTGAAGGTGCTCTACACCACTGGCTACGCCCGCAACGCCATCGTTCACCAGGGGCGGCTGGACAAGGGCGTAGACCTCATCACCAAGCCCTTCAGCTTTCCCGACCTCGCAGCAAAGGTCCGAGACGTGCTCGACAGGACTTGACCAAGTCCACGCCGTTGTTCGCCGATTTCGGGCGCGCAGCGGCCGGTCAGCGCTTCGGATTCATGCGGAAATGGTCGAGGCGCCTTCTCGCTAAAGGGCATCTCCACGGACCCGTCTGCGCGGGTCACTCGCTTACGCGCCCAGCAGCGTTGAACAGGGGCTGACAATCGACGCAAGGAAGGGCGCACTGGGGGCCCGTCGAAAATAACGGCGTTCCGCTGTCGCCTCACAGTTAACCCGTGACGGTCATCAGGACGGCATGGCGCTGAAGTGCAAAGCGTCCCGGCTATCCGTCCGCTTGGGGGAAGGCCTCGATCCACCCGAGCCGACCCAAAGCGGAGATCGTCCTCCCAGAGGGGATAACCCGATCTATTGAGACAGGCGCAACCGCAATGCAGACGCCCCGAAGCCATTGCGCTGCTGCCTCCAATCGAGAAAGCCTACGGAGACTTACTCCGGGAAACACCTGAGAGACGGTCTGAATGCGACCTGCCACTTTTGTGGGGTGGCGGTGTCAGCCCAAGCTTTGGCGGCGGCCTCCAGATGAGAGGAACAGATGAAGGCACAGCTTGCGCTGCATGTGGCCGCTCTATCGCTGGCCGCGGCCGCACCCGTCCTAGCTCAGCCTGCAGCACGCGAGACAAACGCTGACGTCGAGATCTCTGTTACGCCCGACAATTTTGTCCGCGCCGAGTCTGACCTGTACTTCGGCAACATCGTGAAAGACGGCGGGCTGGGCAAATTCGTCCATCGACGCGAGCCCGCGGCCATCGACAACCAAACCGTTATCAGACTTAACCGCGACACCCTTTACTCTGCGGCGGTCTTCGACCTCGACGCCGGCCCTGTGACCATCACGGTCCCTGATGTCGGCACGCGCTTCGTCTCGATGCAGGTCATCGACGAAGACCAGTACACGCCGCAGGTGAGCTACGGCGCAGGGTCACGAACGCTGACAAGGGAGCAGATCGGCACACGCTATGTGGCGGTCGCCATCCGCACGCTCGTTGACCCTGCCGCCCCAGAGGACGTGCGGCAGGTTCATGCGCTGCAGGATGCAATCACCGTGGCTCAAACGAGCGCGGGGAAATTCCAAGCGCCGAATTGGGATCCGGTCAGCCAGAAGAAGGTTCGCGACGCGCTGCTCGTTCTTGCTTCGACGCTCCCGGATGCGAACCGCATGTTCGGAACCAAGGACCAGGTGGACCCGGTTCGGCGGCTGATCGGCGCGGCTTCGGCTTGGGGAGGCAATCCCGACAAGGAAGCGCTCTATCTAAATGTGACGCCGGCGAAGAACGACGGGGTGGCGATCTACCGGCTGAACGTCGGCGCTGTGCCCGTCGACGGATTCTGGTCGGTCAGCGTCTACAACGCCGAGGGATACTACGAAAAAAACAGCCTGAACGCGTACTCGCTCAACAACATTACCGCCAAGAAGAGTAAAGACGGTTCGATCGCGGTGCAGTTCGGCGGGTGTGACGGCAAGATCCCAAATTGCCTGCCCACGACCAAAGGCTGGAACTACATGGTCCGCCTCTACAGGCCACGTGCGGAAGTCTTGAGCGGCCGATGGAAATTCCCAGAGCCGCGTTTAGTCGACTAGCGCGTCTTGGCTGACGTCAAACCATTCACCCCAACAAGTGCTCAGCAGAGATTTCGTGGCGTAACAACGGAGGCTGTCATGATCCCTTCCAGACGTATGATCTTGTCTGGCGCAGCGTTGCTCGGTGGCGCTGGCCTTCTCGCCTCATGCGGACCCAGGGCTCAGACGGAGGCTACGGCGTCCCGCGGTGAGGCGGACGCAGATGCGAACAATCCGCGGGCGATCGTGCGCGACGCCTGGATCTACGCCTATCCGATGATCATGAACTACGCGACCCTGGCCAAACAGGTGCTGGACCCCAGCAATCCGGCCTACGTCGGCGGCTTTGGTAAGTTCAGGCACTACGCCCAGTTTTTCACGCCGGCCAACAAAGACATCGTCACTCCCAACAACGACACCCCCTATAGCTGGGCGTGGCTGGACCTGCGGGCCGAGCCCTGGGTGCTGACTGTGCCAGCCGCCCAGGCCGGTCGCTACTACGTGCACCAATGGATGGACCTGTTCACCCAGATCTTCGGATACGTGGGTGTGCGCGCCACCGGCGAGGGGCCGGGCAACTATCTGATCGCCGGTCCAAAATGGAGCGGACCTCCCCGGCTGGGATCGCCAAGGTGCTGAAGGCCGAGAGTGACATCGTGTTGGACCTTGGTCGCACGGGACTACAGGGCCCTGGCGACATCGCCGCGCTGAAGGCGTTCCAGGCGCAGTACAGGCTCCAGCCGCTGTCGACCTTCGCCAAGACGCCTGCGCCGCCAGCGGCGCCGGCCATCTCCTGGCCCGCGTGGGATGCGGAGAAATGGTTGGGTCCCGAGTTCATCGGTCTGCTGAATTTCCTGCTGCAGTACACACAGCCACCGGCGGCCTCCGAGACTGGATTGATGGCGCGTTTCGCCAAGGTCGGGATTGGGCCGGGCAAACCCTTTGACTTGGCGAGCTTGAGCGAAGCCGAGCGCGCCGCCGTGGTGGGGGGAGCGCAGGATGGCCAGGCGGCGCTGAAGGCCAAGGTCGCGGACACCAAGAGCTCGATCGGCCTGTTCGGCTCACGCCAGCAGTTGGGCGACGATTACCTCAAACGGGCCGTCGCCGCGGCCGTGGGCATCTACGGCAATGCGCCCGAAGAGGCGGTCTATGTCGGAGCCGATCAGGATTCCGATAGTCAGCCGCTGGATGGCGCGAACCGCTATGAGATCCACCTGACCAAGGAGCAGTTGCCGCCAGCCGAGTATTTCTGGTCGGCCACCCTCTACGAACTGCCAAGCCGACTGCTGTCGGAAAACAGCATACATCGCTATTCGCTGGGCGACCGCAGCCCGGACCTAAAGTTCACGGAGGACGGCTCGCTGACGATCTACGTGCAGCACGATCCGCCCAAGCCGGAACAGCAGGGCAACTGGTTGCCTTCGCCCAAGTCCGGGCCATTCACCGTGATCTTCCGCCTCTACGGTCCTAGCCAAGTTGCTCAGACTGGCGGCTGGCCGCCGCCTTCTGTGCGCAAGGTCGCCTAGGCGCATCGCCCAGCTAGTTGAGTCCAGGCAGACTTCTTCCGCGACACCGATTTGGTCGTGAAGCGATGGGAAGCCGTCGTGAAGCGATGGGAAGCCCAAAGAGTGCAGCGCAATGAGATGCTTTTCTAGCGTCCGCTCGCCACCCCTCGCAGACAAACATTGAGCGGCTCGCTGGGCCCTGGAATGCCCGCGTGGCGCCAGGAGGCGACATTAAGACCAGGTCGGAGAGCGGACGTTCCGGAACCTTCAGTGAGGTGCGGGCCCAATTCTGAGGGTAGCTGGAACGATCGAGAGGGTCGAGATCGCACGCTCCCTGTCGTATCAGCTGCTTGAGGCGTTCGCCGCGGCTGAGACCCAAATTAACCAGCTCGATCCGGCTCGGTTCGACTCAAGGAACTTCGATAGCGTCGTCAGCGGCGCTGAAGGAGGTTCCGCTTATCGAAATGCTTAGGGGCAGGCTTGCAATTTCGGTGCTCAATCAACGTCGCGCCGCAGAGCTCTATCAGCGCGCCTTCGATCTCTAGTCTCTGCAGATCGCAGCCGACCATCGGAGAATGTGGGCGGCTCTCACCTCGACGCAGCCCTACCCCGCATGAACGTGCGCGGGCGCAAGCCGGCCTGCGGCATTCCCTGCGGGAGGTGGCCGTTGCCGACTGCTGCGTTCTTGGCGAAGCCGGCGACAAATAGCACCTTGAGGTTTGGGCGCGTCCCAAGCGCCGCATCGGCGACCAGGCCGGCCTCAAAGTGAGACGTACAGCCTTAAAAGACCAACTCGACATTAATACTTGCCCATACGCAATCAAAAGCGCATAATACGAACTCAAAATTCGCTAAGACTCACTTAGAACTCGCCTCGAAATCAAGAATTTCGACCCTGTTCTAGCTGCAGATCCTCCTCGAAAATTTGACGCTCGCGCCTAACCCGCGTGCAAGAACTTGTGCCTTGAGAGGGGTGATATTTGCGAATGCGCATTCTTAGTCGATTCAATTGCCGGGGCGGTTTTTGGGCCGGCCGCTCGCCCATCAAAACAAGGGCGCGCAAGGCGGTTGCGTCGTCCACTACCGATCGAGCCACACACTTGAATTTCAGATACCGAGCCGCCCGCGAGGCGGTGCTCAGCGACATCATTGCGCGCGCCCCGCGGGCGAGCCTGCAAGAAATCCGACAAGCCCATCCCGCTTTTCAGCGAATATCGCAGGACCAACTCGGCCTGAGGGTCAGCCGCCTGCTGGAACAGCGGGCCGCCCATGACCTCAAATAGCCGGAGCTACCGTTATGGAAACTGACGTTCCCGTGGACCCCGCCCTTGAGAAGCTACAACTGAGGGCGGAGGAATAAAGAGCTCGAGCCAGCCAGGCTTCAGCCGCCGCCCGCGACGCCACGCTCGAACGGGTTCGTGAGCAGCAACAGGCCGCCGCAAACTCGTGGGCGGATCTAGCGTGCGCCGAGGATGCACGCTTCGCCTCGCGCCTTGCCCGTCTTGCTGAAGGCGCCAAATAGCGATGAGCGAAATAGCCACCTACGCCGATCGCCTGAAGGCGGCCCAAGCAGCGCGAAACGCCATGCTCGCCAAATTCCGGCCCAGGGTCGCAGCGCCCGCCCCCGAACTCATCGACCGTTCCGTTCGAAAGGCCGCCGTCCTTGTCTTGGTGCGCGCAGAGCGTGAAGCGGTGAAGAGCGCCAAACGACAGGCCTCGGCCCTCGCCGCGCAACTCGCCCATGAGGCTGCAGAAGCGTCGGCGGCAGCCGAACTCGGGGCGAAACGCGCCGCGCGGAAAGAGCGCAAGTCGCTGACCAACGCTGAAGCCAAAGCCAAGCGCGACGCTCGCTACGCCGCGCGCAAGGCACGCAAGTAGTTCAGAAATAGAGGAACGCCATGGCCAAAGAAGAACCCGTTGAGTTCGACGGTCAGATCACCGAGTTGTTGCCGGAAGGGCGGTTCCGTGTACGCCTGGAAAACGACCACGAAATCCTGGCCTACACCGCTGGCAAAATGAGAAAGAACCGGATTCGCTCCATGGTCGGCGACAGGGTCACCGTAGAGATGACCCCTTACGACATGGACCGCGGTCGGATTACCTTCCGCCACCGGGACACCGCGCCCCGCGCCGGCGGCGGGCCGCCGCGTCCGCAGTTCAGGCGGCGCTAAGCAACGCCGCGGCGGCCGAAGGTGAACACCACCTCGGCCTGCCGCGCCCGCTCGATCCGCCGCAAGCGGCGAGCTGGGGGCGTGGCGCCATCTGCCGAAGCCTTTGCGGCCCTCGACGCACAGCAGCAGACCTTCGCACCTTGGCGCGCGGCGCCGGCCGATTGGCGCTGCGAGGTCTGCGACGCGGCAAGGTCGAGATCTGCAGCACGTCGAACAGCGGCCGCTGGTCCGCCCAGATTCACGACGTCCCGGAGTTCGAGCTGGAGACTGATCCGGTCAAGCTCGGCTACCGACTGACTGAGCGTGGGCGCCCGATCATGGGCGGCCACCGCAGCGCGCTCATCTGCCACGACTGCCGCAACATCATCGCCGAGGCCAAGCGCCGGTCGCCGGTCGCCGGGCCTGACCGACGCCAGCCTGACCATCGAGCACCTTCGCGCCGTTGTGGTGGCGGTTCAGCCCCATGCCCGACACGAGATCGATTTCGACGCGGTCATCGAGAGAGGCTCGGCGAACGCCAATCGCGTGGTCGCGGTCGCCGACTATTGGCGCCATCGGAGCCTCGCCTCTGGGCTTTTCCATCAGGCCACCCACCTGCACAAGCGACACCGCTGGTCGGTCGAAGACGTGGAATGAACCTTCGCCGTCGAACATCTGCCGAGCGCCGAGGAGGATCCCGACCGCGCGCTTGAGCACATCCGCTGGCTGATCGATCAGGGCGCCGCCTTCGCCCGGCAGGACCGGCCCGCCTAACGGCCAGCCAGGCCGGCGACCTGTCGTTGCAGGCGCTCGCGGGCCGCATCGATCCGCTCGGCGTTGGTCTTGGCCGACAGCGCCGCGCGCGGCTTGCGGCCCAGGAAATAGGCGATCCGCTCGGCATTGGCGCCGCTGGGGTGCGGCAGGCCCCTCAGGATGCGCGCGGGATCCAGCCGGCCGGCGTCGGCCAGGTGCTTGAGGCCCGCCTCGGCGTGTCCGCCGAGCGGAACCCAGATGGCGTTTGGCAGGGCGGCCGCCTCCTCCGCCAAATGCGTCTCCACCATCTTGCGCAGTAGGGGATGCGACAGGGGTGCGGGCGCGCCTGAGTAGTTGGCGCCCCCGGCCAAATAGACCGGATAGCGCAGCATCGAGGTGAAATGGACGAGCGGGCTCCCGGCTTCAAAGAATGCCGCGGCGCTAGCCCGGCCGAACTTCTGGGGCACGCCCACGAGGTCGAGCATCGCGATCAGAGATGAGCGCATCGACCCACTGAAGGTCGCCGTCGACTTGGCCGCCGCCATCGCCGCGTCGCGGTCCCGGCCGGCGTCCAGCTGGGCTTGCCGCGCCTCAAGCGCGTTGGCGGCTTGGGGGGGTCCAGGCGTCAGCCCTACCGCCATTCGCTCTGCAGCGGCACGATTTGGACAATTATCTTGCAAAACACCCAACAACTGGCCATATATGGACAGTGCTAAAGACGCCCTCCGAAATCCTGCAAGACCTCGCTGGGCGCATCAAAGCGCGTCGGGTCGCGCTGGGCTGGCCACAGCTGGAGGCCGCTCAGCGGGCCGGCGTCGCCTACCGGACCTGGCGGCGTTTGGAGACCGAAGGTCAAGCCTCACTGGAGGACATGGTCAAGGCTGCTGTCGCCCTGCGCTGCGAGGATGCGCTGGACGCCTTGTTTCCCCTGCCCGCGGCCAGCAGCCTCGATGCGCTCCTAGCGCAGCAG
>JAEXKM010000278.1 GCA_023445705.1 Pseudomonadota bacterium | reverse complement strand
GCTTTGTCGAGGCCGGCGAGACGATCGAGACCGCGCTGGTCCGCGAGTTGGGCGAAGAGCTCGGCGTGACCGCCACGGCGTGGGCCGAGCTCATGGTGATCGACGAGCCCAATCCCGAGGTGAACGGCCGCGGCCGCTACCACGTCTTCCTGGTCACCGACTGGACCGGCGAGATCGGCATGCTCGGCGACGAGCATGTGCGCCTCGACTGGTTCGCGCCCACCGAGGCCGCGGACCTGGAGGCGCTCGCCCTGCCTGTCTATCGCGACCTCTTCGCCCTGGCCGCCAAAGCCGCCTAGCTGATTTCGCACTTCCGCTTTTCGCAGAACGCCTTGCGGGCGTCCTTCACGCTGTCGGCTCCGATGACGGCGAGCTCCAGGGCCACCGCCTGCGCCAGGACCTGCCGCTTGGCGACCCAGGCGTGCCCGGCCGGACTGCGACGGAAGGCCAGCAACTGACGTAGCTGGTCCTCGGTGAAGAGGTCGACATAGGCCTCGGCCCCAACGTCCATGATCGCCGGCATCCGCGCCTCGAAAGCCCGTTCGTAGGCGGCGATGGCGTCGGCCAGAGCCTCGGGCGGGGAATTCCCCGAGCCCGACCTGGCGAAGATTTCGGTGATCGCCGCCCGCATGTCGGCCGTGCTGTCCGCGTCTGCCTTGACGAGTTGGCGCGCCAGTTCGAGCGATTTCGAGGGCTTGGCCGGCGAGCGGGCCTCCTCTCCGGCGCGGGGCAGGGGCGGCGCAGGAAACGGCACGGTCAACGCGATGCTCTCGCCGCCCGCACCCTGGGCCATCAGGCGCGGAACCAGTCGGTATCTGGGCACAAGCGACAACGCCGCCGCGCCAAAGCCGAGGTCCTTCGGACGATCGAGCACGACCTCGCAGCCGGTCAGCAGGCCCATGTCGTCAACTTTGCAGCGGAGCTTCGCCCAACCACCAATGAGCAGGCTCTTGGCCGCCCCGGGAGATGCCGCGAAGATCTGGGCGACGTTGGGCTGTTCGCTCCACTCCGGCGCCGTAACGATCACCTGGACGGAGTCCATCAGGCGCATATCGGCCGGGGTCGGACGCGAGTCGCAGTTCCGAGCCTGGCAGAAGTCGGCCCGAGCCTCGCCGAGGATCTTGAACGCCGAGTTGCGCAGCTCGTCGTTCATGCGGCCGCTCGACTGCAGTCGCCCGGTCGCCATGAGCCGGCCCGTGGGGCTCTCGAGGAAGCCGGCGATCGCCTGCAGCTCGGCTAGGCTGAAGTTCGCCGCATAGATCTGGGGCATCGCCTGCGACAGGCGCTCGCCTATGGCCGGCGCGGCGGAAAGAAACGCCGCCCGCGCCGCTTCTATGGTCGCAGCATCGACGCCAGGGCTGTTCAGGTCGGCGTTGCGGACCGAGGCCTCGACGCCCTTGGCGAGGTCCGCGTCGGACTGGGTCGCTGCCGCCACCCGCCGCGCCGCAGCCATCGCTTCAGGCGAGACCTCGGGGCGGACCGAGGGACGAACCTCGGCCTTCGGCATGGCGAACCGGATCGGAATACGGACCGAGCCGCCCTCCACCGGGCGACCATCGATCATCTTCGGCTTCATGCGGAACTGCCGCGTCAGCGCCAGGGCGGCCTCGCCAAAGCCCAGCTCCGGCGGCTCGGCGCTCTCCACCGAGCAGGTCTCCAGCGCGCCGTAGGAATCAACCGCGCAACCGACGACCGCGCGCCCGTCGATCTGCAGTCCCATCGCAACCTTGGGATAGAGCCGGGCGATGTCGGCCCCGCTCGGCTGCTCGAACCAGTCAGGGTTGGTGACGACCTTCGCGGAAGGCGCAGCCAGGCTCGCCGAGGGCGTGGCGAGCGCCAGCAGCGCTGCTGCGCCAAGCCACATCGAACATCTCGAAACCATCACCACCCCCCGGCCGCACCCTAGCCAAACCGGCCCGGCGCTCAAGCCTTCGCCCTGGGGAGCGAAACGGGCTATGACGCGGCGGTGACGACGGCCTTCACCCACCTGACCCTGACGGACTTCCGGTCCTATGAGCGCGCGGAGCTGGCCCTCGACGGCCGGCCGGTGTTCCTCGTGGGTCCGAACGGGGCCGGCAAGACCAATTTCCTTGAAGCAATCAGCCTGTTCACGCCGGGCCGCGGCCTGCGCAACGCCGCCGGGGCCGAGCTTGGCCGCCGCAAGCCGGGTGAAAGCCACGGCCGGGCCTGGGCCGTCGCCGCGCAGATCGTCCAGGATGGCGAACCGGTTCGGGTCGGGACGGGCATCGAGAGCCCAGGCGCGGCCCGCCGGACGGTCCGGATCGAAGGCGAGACGGTCCCCGCCGGCCGCCTGGCCGATCACCAGCGCCAGGTCTGGCTGACCCCCGCCCAGGACCGGATATTCCTGGAAGGCGCGGGCGATCGCAGGCGCTTCTTCGACCGGCTGGTGTTCGCCGCCGAGCCAGCCCACGCGGCCCACGCCTCGGCCTACGAGAAGTCCCAGCGCGAGCGTTCGCGCCTGCTCGCCGATGGCCCGGCGGACGCGGCCTGGCTGACGGCCCTGGAGGCGCGCATGGCCGAGGCCGGAGCCCTCATGTCCACGGCTCGCTCCAGGACCCTGGCCGCCCTCCAGGCCGAGATCGACGGCCGGGGCGACCGGCCCTTTCCCCAGGCCAGGCTCACCCTCACCGGCGATTGGGAGCGGATGGCGGGCGAAGGGGTCGAACTGGACGAGATCGAGAGCCGGCTCGCCCGCGCCCTGGCCGGCTCGCGCGATCGCGACGCCGCCGCCGGGCGCGCCCTGACCGGCCCGCACC
>JAEXKM010000098.1 GCA_023445705.1 Pseudomonadota bacterium | reverse complement strand
CCGAACCGGTGCAGCGCCTGACCGAACGCCACGGTGCTGTAGACCGGCGTAGGGCACAGGACCCGCCCCGCCTCCATGAAGGCCAATCCCAGATCGAAGAGACTTCCGTAGCCGCCAAAGTCTTCAGGCAAGGCGAGACCGAACAACCCTACCTCGGCAAGGCTGCTCCACAGCGACGAAATGTGGTCGCCGTCCGGATTGGCCTGCAAGTCCCGCACAAGGCTTGTGGGACATTCCTTGGAGAAGAGGCGGCGGAAGGACTCCTGAAGGGCTTCCTGTTCGGCGTTCAAGGACAGGTCCATCTCAGGCCTCCTGCTTGAGGTCTTGGGAGGAGACTGGTTTTGGCGGGGGCGCACGGCCGGAACTGGGCATCCCGTAGCCCCGCTGAGCGATGATATCGCGAAGCACCTCGTTCGTGCCGCCGCCGAACCGCCCAGGCGGCGCGAATCGATAGAGGCGTTCCATGGCCCCCTCGAATGGCGATCGCTGATCGGCCCAGTGAAGCTGGCCGTAAGCCCCCAGGATCTGCGTCCCGTAATCGGCAAGTCGCTGCCGCAACTCGCTAAGAAAGATCTTTTCGGCGCTGATTAGGGTCGAGGGGATCGAGCCGCTCTCGAGTTTCGAGGCTGCGGCCAGGCCCATGAGGCGGCCGATCTCGATGTCACCATCAAGCTCCACCAGCTTGGTGCGTACGTCCGGTTGTTCGATGAGCCGCACGTCGTTCAGTGTCTGCGTCCGGCAGAACTCCACCAGCGCTTCGAACTCTCGTCGCAGGTCCCCTGAGGTGAGCATCGCACCCCGTTCGAGGTCGAGCGCCCCGGTGACATAGATCCAACCCTTGTTCACCTCGCCGATGAGGTTGGTCCGCGGCACCCTGACGTCGGTGAAGAAGGTTTCGTTGATCCGCCAATCGGCCCAGGTCCGGAGCGGTCGGACATCGATCCCCTTGGTGTCGATCGGGACCATGATGACCGACAGTCCCTTGTGCTTGGCCGCCGTCCGATCGGTACGCACCAACAGCCACTCATGGGTGGCCGAATGCGCGAAGCTGTTCCAGATTTTGGACCCGTTGATCACCCACTCGTCGCCATCGAGTTCGGCGTGGGTTCGCAGGCTTGCGAGGTCCGTGCCCGCGCTGGGTTCTGAGTATCCGATGGCCGCGAAAATCTCGCCTCGCGCGATGCCAGGCAGGAACTCGGCCTTATTCTGCTCAGTGCCGTAGCGCATGATCATGGGCGCCATGGACGTTACGGTGAAGTCCGGCCCCGGCACTCCCGCGTAGAGAAACTCCGTCTGGAGGATGTGCTGGTCGACAGGACCGCGGCCGAGGCCGCCGAACTCAACGGGCCAGGCCAGGCCGTACCATCCCCGCTCTCCGACCTTGCTGCGGAATGCGCGTAGCTCCGGCCCCCGAGCTTCGGCGCCCAGGTGAAGCAGCTCATGCAGGAGTTCCGGCGTGACATGGTCGGTGAGGAATGAACGGATCTCCTCGCGCCATGCCCATTGATCGGCAGTGAGCTCGAAATCCAAGAAATCCTCCCTGACACTGCGGCGCGGAGTCCGCGCGCGTTTGCATTGAGGCGAGCTTACAAAGGCCCCGCGATGGCGCAAATTGTTTTTACGTCTCGGTTCGCTATCGAAACCGCTGCGTCATTCTTCGCGCCATCGCGTCAGGCGAGCACATCCTTCATCGCCCCAGGGGCGCATGGTTTCTGATGGGGGATGCAAGGCGGGCCGGCAGGACGCCCATCCTGCCGGCCCGCAAAGCGTCAGCTATTTCCGAGCGTTACTCAGCCGCTTCCTTCGGCGCGTAGCCGAGGACGGCCTTCACTTCGAGGAACTCGTTGAAGGCGAAATCGCCCCACTCGCGCCCGTTGCCGCTCATTTTGTAGCCGCCGAACGGCGCCATCAGGTCGCTCGCGCCGTTGATGATGACCTGTCCGGCGCGCAGCTTGGAAGCTACGTCACGAGCCTTGGAGAGATCCGCGCCGTTGACGTAGGCGGCCAGGCCGTACTCGGTGTCGTTGCCAATCTGGATGGCCTGGTCGACGTTCTCGTAGCCGAGGATCGACAGCACCGGGCCGAAGATCTCTTCCTTGGAGATAGTCATCTCCGGGGTCACGTTGGCGAACACGGTCGGCTTCACATAGTAGCCCTTGTCCAGGCCTTCCGGACGGCCGACGCCGCCGGCGACCAGGGTCGCGCCCTCGTCGATGCCCGATTGGATCAGCTTCTGAATCTTGTTGAACTGAACCTCGGAGACCACCGGGCCCAGCAGGCTGTTGCCGTTCGGGTCGCCGACGGTGATCTGCGAAGCGGCGGCGCCGGCAACCGCGATGGCCTCTTCCATGCGCGCCGCCGGGACCAACATGCGGGTCGGGGCGTTACAGGACTGGCCGGAATTGGTCATGATGCTCGCCACGCCGGCGGCGACACTCTTGCCTAGCACCTCGTCGTCCAGGACGATGTTCGGGCTCTTGCCGCCCAGTTCCTGGGCCACGCGCTTGACGGTCGGGGCGGCGTTCTTGGCCACCTCGATGCCGGCGCGGGTCGAACCGGTGAACGAGATCAGGTCCACGTCCGGATGGCTGGACAGCGGAGCGCCGACGCCGGCGCCGTCGCCTTGCACCAGGTTGAACACGCCGGCCGGCACGCCGGCGGCATGCATGATCTCAGCGAAGATGTGGCCGGTGAACGGGGCCACTTCCGACGGCTTCAGCACCATGGTGCAGCCGGTGGCGATGGCAGGGG
>JAEXKM010000201.1 GCA_023445705.1 Pseudomonadota bacterium | reverse complement strand
ATCCTGGCCGGCGCCCGCCGCGGCTAAAACCAAAGCTTGACTGTATTCGGTGAGGTCTGAAGGCGGACTCTTCAGACCTCACTGTCTCATTTTCTTACATTCGGGCTTCTGCCCCGCGACGAACTGTCGCATCATCCCACAACCACATCCCTTGAACGTGGGCGCCCGCCGAAAGCGGGCCAGGGGGAGAGCTTGAGCGTACGCAAATCTCAGAAGGAAGCGACACGCCAACGCGTGCTCGACGCCACTCGCGAGCTCTTCGAAACCAAGGGCTACGAGACCACCACCGTGCGTGAAATCGCACAGGCCGCCGCCGTCTCGGTCGGCAGCGTCTTCACCACCTTCGCCTCGAAGGGCGACATCCTCAGCCAGGTCATGGCCGACCGGCTCGACGCGCTGTACGGCGAGCTCGACCGCCTCGCCCCGCACCTGCGCGGCTCCACATCCGATCGCCTGCGCTCGATCTTCGCCATCCACTACGCCTTCGAGACCCGGCGCACCCGCCTGTTCCTGGCTCACATCGCCGCGGCCTACAATTGGACGCTCAGCCCGAGCAGCCGCCCCTACGGCCGCAATCCGCGCCTTCGCAACGTGATCCGCGAATGCCTCGCCGACGGCATGACCCGCGGCGACGTGGATCCGACCGGCGATGTCGACGTCATGGTCGACACCCTGATGGCCTCCTACGCGTGGACCTACCGCCTCGCCGCCTGGGAGCATGCCGACGCCGAAGCCATGAGCGCGGTCATGGATCGCCACATCGGCCTGATCGCCGAAGGGTTTCGTCCCCGTTCGCCTGCGAACGCATAGGATCGGCGCACCGTTAGGCGCTAGACTGCACGCATGAACATCTTCAGCTATCTCATTCCGATCAGCCTGCTGGCGGTGACCCTCACCCTCTTCGTCGGCCTCTATGCGCTGTTCCGCGGCGGCGACTTCGGACGCTCCTACTCGAACAAGCTCATGCGCCTGCGCGTCGTGCTGCAGGCCGTGGCCATCGCCATCCTGGTGCTGGCCGTCTGGTGGCGCGCCAAGTTCGGGGGCTGAGCGTCTTGGTCACGCTCAACAAGATCTACACGCGGACCGGCGACGCCGGGGCGACCCGGCTGGCCACCGGGCAGCAGGTCTCCAAGTCCTCGCTGCGGGTGGAGACCTACGGGGCGGTGGACGAGGCGAACGCCTGCATCGGCCTTGCGCGCGTGCACACCGGCGCCGACGCGGAATTCGACGCCATGCTGGCACGGGTCCAGAACGAGCTCTTCGATCTCGGCGCGGACCTGGCCACGCCACCGCGGCCGGATGAGACGCACGCCCTGCGCATGGTCGAGAGCCAGGTCGATCGGCTGGAGCGCGAGATCGACGCGATGAACGCCGAGCTTCCGCCGCTCGCCTCGTTCATCCTGCCGGGCGGCACGGCCGCCGCCGCCAACCTGCACTTGGCGCGCACGGTCGCGCGCAGGGCCGAGCGCGTCGCCGTCGCCCTGGTCGAAAGCGGCGAGAGCGTCAGCCCCGCCGCCATGAAGTACCTCAACCGGCTTTCGGATTTTCTGTTCGTCGCGGCGCGCCACGCCAACGACCGCGGCGCGTCCGAAGTCTTCTGGCGCTCCGGCGCGACCCGCTGACTATTTCGCCGCCGGGCGGTTCATGTCGCTCACCGGCTCGGCGGCCTTGCGCGCCTTGGCGGCGTCGGCCTGCGCGGCCTGGCGGGTGTCCTTGTCCTTGATGACGCGGCCGGTGATGTCCGAGATCAGGATCGGATGGGCGCAGGTGCGGGTGCGCCAATCCCACCAGTCGCCGGCCTCTTCGCACTTCTGCCCCGGCCATACCCAGCCGATGTGATAGACGAAGACCCCCGCGCTCAGAAAAGCGAAAAGGCCCAGGAAGATCAGCTTAAGGCGGTCGATGGTACGGTTCATGGCGTGCTTCTAGTCGTCGCTCGGCCGCCCTGCTAGCGGCTTTCCTCGCCGAAAATGCGGCGAACTGTGATAGCGCCCCGGCTTGCAATGCTGCGGAGAACCGTTATGCCGCATCCGACCGAATTTTTCGCAAAAACAAATTTGAGGCGCTAGCTACCCATGAAGGTGTTGGTCCCGGTCAAACGGGTGATCGATTCAAACGTCAAGGCCAGGGTTAAGTCCGACCAATCGGGCGTCGACCTCGCCAATGTGAAGATGTCCATCAATCCTTTCTGCGAGATCGCAGTCGAGGAAGCCGTGCGCCTGAAGGAAAAGGGCGTCGCGACGGAAGTGGTGGTTGTCTCCATCGGCCCGGCTCAAGCTCAGGAAACCCTGCGTCAGGCCCTCGCCATGGGCGCGGACCGCGGCGTGCTGGTCCAAACCGACCAGGACCTGGAGCCCCTCGAGGTCGCCAAGACCCTGAAGGCGGTGATCGGCGAGGAAAACCCCAACGTCGTTATCATGGGCAAGCAAGCCATCGACGGCGACAACAACGCCACCGGCCAGATGCTGGCGGCCCTGCTCGACTGGCCGCAGGCGACCTTCGCCTCGGCCCTCGAACTCTCGGGCGACACCGCCAAGGTGACCCGCGAAGTCGACGGCGGCCTGCAGACCATCGAAGTCGGCCTGCCCGCGATCGTCACCGCTGACCTGCGCCTGAACGAGCCGCGCTACGCTTCGCTGCCGAACATCATGAAGGCGAAGAAGAAGCCGCTCGACACCAAGGAGCTCAGCGCTCTGGGCGTCGACGCCAAGCCGCACCTCAAGGTTCTGAAGGTCACCGAGCCTGCGAAGCGCTCGGCCGGCATCAAGGTGGAAACCGCCGGCGATCTCGTCGCTAACCTCAAGACCGCGGGGGTCCTCTAATGGCTGTTCTCGTCATCGCCGATCACGACAACGCGTCGCTGAAGGACTCGACCAACAAGACCGTGACCGCCGCGCTGGCCCTGTCGGGCGACGTGGACGTGCTGGTCGCCGGCAAGGACGCCAAGGCTGCTGCTGACGCCGCCGCCAAGATCGCCGGCGTGCGCAAGGTCCTGCTGGCGGAAAGCGACGAGCTGGGCCAAGGCCTGGCCGAAGCCTTCGAAGCCACCGTGGTTCCGCTGGCCGCCAGCTACGACGCGATCCTCACCCCGGCCACCTCGCAGGGCAAGAACATCAGCCCGCGCATCGCCGCCAAGCTCGACGTCGCGCAGATCTCGGAAATCGTGGAAGTCGTCAGCGGCGACACCTTCGTGCGTCCGATCTACGCCGGCAACGCGCTGGAAACCGTCCAGTCGGCTGACGCCAAGAAGGTGATCACCGTCCGTCCGACCGCCTTCAAGGCGGCTGGCGAAGGCGGCTCGGCCTCGGTCGAGAACGTCGCCGCCGGCGCTCCGGCGACCAAGGTGAAGTTCGTCGACCAGCAACTGGTCAAGTCCGCTCGCCCCGAACTGGCCGGCGCCAAGATCGTCGTCTCCGGCGGTCGCGCCATGGGTTCGGCCGAAGAGTTCCAGAAGGTCATCGAGCCCCTGGCCGACAAGCTCGGCGCCGCCGTCGGCGCCAGCCGCGCTGCGGTCGACGCGGGCTACGCCCCGAACGACTACCAGGTCGGCCAGACCGGCAAGGTCGTGGCTCCGGAGCTGTACATCGCCGTCGGCATCTCGGGCGCGATCCAGCACCTCGCCGGCATGAAGGACTCCAAGGTCATCGTCGCGATCAACAAGGACGGCGATGCGCCGATCTTCCAGGTCGCCGACTTCGGCCTGGTGGCGGACTACAAGACCGCCGTGCCGGAACTGATGGACGCCCTGACCGCGGCCGGCAAGTAAGCCAGCCCACGTCCTGAAACGATCAAGGGGCGGCCCCGCAAGGGACCGCCCCTTTTTCACGCCTGCGCTGCTGTGGGGTCAGCGCTTGGCGATGCTTGTGGCGACAGCAGGCTGGCCGAGAGTCAGCGTGACTTCCCGCCCCACCAGTTCCGGCGGCGCCTTGTCCGTGCGGACATTGCGCAGGGCCGCGGCCACCTGGTCGTCGAGCTCGGCCGAACCACTGGTCCGCACCACCTGCGCGCCATTCAGCCGGTCGAGGCCGATGCGGGCGCGTACGGTCACGGTCTTGTCGCCAAGGGCGACGCCGCGGTCGGTCAGCCGTTCGCCGGCGTCCTGGCTGGCGACGGCCACATAACGCTCGACGTCGGCCGGCGCGGCCTGGGCCGAGAGCGGCGCGGCGGCCAGCAGCAGGCCGGCCGCGCTCAGCACGAAAAGCTGGGCTTTCATGGTCTTGTTCCTGAAGATCGATGAAGAGAAAGGCTGCGCTGCGCCCTGGTGATATGCGCCCGGCGACCCAATCTTGCGAACGATGGTTATTGCCGAACGTCGTTAGCGGAACTAACAACTTCCATGCCTCGCCTACCGCCGTTCTTCGCCCTTCGCGCCCTGGCCATCGCCGCCCGGCGGCGCAGCTACAGCCGCGCGGCGGAGGAACTCTCGGTCACCCACGGCGCGGTCAGCCAGCAGATCCGCAAACTGGAAGAGGAACTCGGCGCGCGTTTGTTCGCCCGCAAAGGCAACGCCATGATCCCGACGCCCGAGGCCGAGCGCCTGGCCAGCGAGATCGACCGCGCCATGCAGATCCTGCAGGTCGCCGTGGACGACTTCTCCCAGGCGGCCGAGCGCGATCCCCTGGTCGTCAGCCTCGACCCGCAGTTCGCCGCCCGCTGGCTGCCTCCGCGCCTGCCCAGGCTCACCAGCGATCCGGCCGGCGCGAATCTGGACCTGGTGGTGGAGTCCAGATTGGCCAACTTCGTCACCGACGGCGTCGACATGGGCGTCCGCTATGGCCCCGGCCCCGCGCCCGGCGTCGAAACCGTGCTGCTGCTGCGCGAGCAGCTCTTCCCCGTCGCCAGCCCGGAGCTTGCCGCCAAGTACGATTTCCGCACCCCCGCGGACCTGTTGACCGCGCCGCTGCTGCGACATCGTCACCGGGCCTGGGATCTCTGGTTCTCCGCCTTCGGCCTCACCGATCCCGGCAAAGGCATGGAGTTCGAAGACTCCATCATGCTGGTGGACTCCGCCGCCCTGGGGATGGGGGTGGCGCTGGGCCGCAGCTCCCTCATCGAGCAGGACCTGGCCAGTGGCCGCCTCGTGCGCCTGCTGCCGCACGCCGTGGACAACGACTACGCCACCTATCTGGCCTGGCGTCCCGACAACCCGAAACTTCGACGAATACACGCCCTGCGCGACTGGCTCCTGGCCGAGGCGGCCGCCCCGCCCCCCTGAAGCTCGAATTCACCCCTGCAAGCTACGCTGCGACGCAGCAAACCCTTGGCGACAGCGTGGCTTCGCATGTTAGAAACTCGTCACAAGCGTGCGCGCCGGGGATCGCGCCGCGGCATCGAGGCAGTTTTCGGCATGGTTCAAATCAAGTCGGTTGGGATTATTGGCGCTGGCCAGATGGGGGCCGGCATCGCGCATGTCTGCGCCCTGGGCGGCTACGACGTGCTGCTGCACGACGTGAGCGAGGACAAGATCCAGGCCGGCCTTGGCCTGATCGAAAAGAACATGGCCCGCCAGGTCAGCCGCGGCATCATCGACCACGAGGCGATGGAAGCCGGCCTGGCCCGCATCAAGGCCGCGCCCGAGCTGCAGGCCATCGGCGCCACCGACCTCGCCATCGAGGCGGCCACCGAGAACGAAGAGGTCAAGAAGACCATCTTCAAGGCCCTGACGCCGCACCTCAGCGAGAACACCATTCTCGCCTCCAACACCTCGTCGATCTCGATCACCCGCCTGGGTGCGACTTCGGACCGTCCCGAGCGCTTCATCGGCCTGCACTTCATGAATCCGGTGCCGCTGATGAACCTCGTGGAGATCATCCGCGGCATCGCCACCGACGCCCCGACCTACGAGACCGCCGTCAGCTTCGCCCGGTCGCTGGGCAAGACCACCGCCAACGCCGAGGACTTCCCGGCCTTCATCGTCAACCGGATCCTGGTGCCGATGATCAACGAGGCGATCTACACCCTGTACGAAGGCGTCGGCACTGTGGACGCCATCGACACGGCCCTGAAGCTCGGCGCGAACCATCCCATGGGCCCGCTGGAGCTCGGCGACTTCATCGGCCTGGACACCGTCCTGTCGATCATGAACGTGCTCTACGACGGTCTGGCCGACTCCAAGTACCGCCCCTGTCCGCTGCTGGTGAAGTACGTCGAGGCCGGCTGGCTGGGCCGCAAGGCCGGGCGCGGCTTCTACGACTATCGCGGCGAGAAGCCCGTCCCGACCCGCTGATCGGGCGATCGGTCCGGCCTCGTCGCGGCGCTACTCTCCCTCGATGGACCGCACGACCCTCGCCGGGTTCCCGGCGACGAGGGTGTTTGCCGGCACGTCCTTGGTGACCACCGAGCCGGCGGCGACCACTGAATTCTCGCCGATCGTCACGCCGCCGATGACCGTGACGCCCGCGGCGATCCAGACATTGTTCCCGACGACGATGGGCTTGCCGAGCAGGCCCGCCCGCCTCTGCGACGGCGCCACCGGGTGCTCGGAGGTGATCAGGCTGACATTGGGGCCGATCAGCACGTCGTCGCCGATGGTGATCGGCGCCAGCGAATAGAACGTGCAGTTCTGATTGATGAACACCCGCGCCCCGATCCGGATGTTGCGCCCGCAGTCGGCATGGAACGGCGGCGCGAGGCGGAAGTGTTCGCCCACCGGCTCGCCGGTGAGTTCCTCGAACAGAGCCCGCACCGCGTCGGCGTCGGCATAGGTCAGCCGGTTGATGGCCGGGGTGATCGCCATCGCCCGCTCGACATCGGCGACAAAGGCTCGCGACTCCGGCGTCCCCCTGGGAATGAACCTGACCGCGCCCGACATCCCGCCTACTCCTGCGCCTAGCAAAACCTGCGCTCCCTTAGCGGGACTCGCGCGCCTTGTCGGGAGAAGGCCGCCTGATCGGCGACTAGAGAAGGTCAGCGGACGCGGTCCACTCCCTTGAAGCGGGAACAGGCTTCCAATCAGCGCGGTATGATCAGCGGAGTCGATCCGCTCAGCGAGCGTCGTCCGTTCGCGCTCGTCTTCACGAGCACGTACGATGGCCCAAAACCAATCTGAAATGGTCCGTAGGCTTGGAACGACGGAGCCACCAGTTCGGAGACTTGTCCGCCAACGCCCAGGCTCACGAGCTTGTCAGGCGCGACAGCCAGGAGGGTGTCACCTGACCGGATAAGCCCGAAGAAGGGCGTCGCACAGCGCGAACTCATCCGGTCTTCCGAACACGGCTCTCTGTACAAACTGGCGACGTGGTCTCCGCAGATTTCCACCAATCCGCCGCTCGTCATCATGTGGACCAAGCCGACGGCCGCGACGACGCATCCCTGCGCTCGGGGCGATCGCGCCACCCCATTGACCGGGTCACAGTCCACGTTCAAGGGACCGCCGCAAAGCTCTCCGGTTTCATTGCGCTCGATCACGCGCACCTGTCCTGTCCGTCGATCAATGCGCTGAAGTCCTCCGCCCCACTCTCCGGCGTTAAGGCCCACGAAGACATAGGCGGGAGTAGCCATGACTACGTTCGCGGGCCGGGTCGGCACACGGTTCGAAAGCACGGTGACGCGGGGGTTCGCCCCCAACTCGATGAGGCGTCGACTGGTGATGACGATCAAACTATCCGGCTCGCAAGCTATCGCGACGAAACCTTCGTCCTTTACGCGGATGTTGGCGACGTCCGCCCAACGCATGTCCTGCCATCGCTGAAGTCGCCAGTTCACCGCGCCATGTCGAGGCGCGGTGACGATCGTCGGCCTCCCGCGCTGCACGCACAGATCAAGAGCAACGTCCGCCAAGGGCTCCGCTCTTACGCGCCCATCACCCTCGCTCACCGCCCAAATCTCGCCGGCGTCCGACAGAAGCCAAAGTCGACGATCCGCAAAGACCGCACGGCGGATTGAATCTTCCTGACCGGGACGAACTGGCTCGATCGATTCCGCGTAAGCGGCGGGTGGGAAACGCTCCCAACTCCCGCCAACGGCCCCGGCGAGCATCGCCAGTCCGAGCACGAACAAAATCAGGACTAACGACGAGCCTCTAAGCATGGCGCCCCCACACCCCATCGTTGCAGCGAGCGGCCCGCGTCCGCAATGGCTCGCAAGAGCCCTCGCCGACATTCCCTGCCCTCCGACCTGCGGGTGAGGCCCACCCTCCGCTCGTCAGGGATTGACCCGATAGGCAGCCCGCCACGCCGATGGAACTCTTCGGCCATGATGGGACGATCAGCTATTCTTGAAACCCTTCGCATCGCCTTGGTCGGCGCCGTGCTGGCCGTGGCTTTTCCTGGAACTGGCCTGGCTCAGGAGAGCGACGCCGATATCGCCAAGAAGCTGGCCAATCCGGTCGCCGAGATCGTCACCCTGCCGCTGCAGCTCAACTACGACTGCTGCTATGGGCCGGAAGACGGCGAGCGGGTGACGCTGAACGTCCAGCCCGTCGTGCCGATCAAGCTGAACGACGACTGGAACCTGATCCTGCGAACCATCGTGCCGTTCATCAGCCAAGGCGAAACCACGCCAAGCGGCGGCAATGAGATGGGCCTTGGGGACACGACCCAGACCTTCTTCTTCTCGCCCAAGGCCAAGAACGGGCTGACCGTGGCGGCCGGGCCGGTGTTCTACTATCCCACCGGCACCGGCGGGTTCAGTTCGCAGAAGTGGGGCGCGGGTCCGAGCGCGCTGATCCTGAAGCAGGAAGGCCACGTCACCTTCGGCCTGCTGGCCAATCACATCTGGTCGGTGGCGGGCAACGAGCGGTCGGCGGACCTCAGCAACACCCTGCTGCAGCCGTTCTTCAACTACACCTTCCCGAACTCCACCGGCATCCTGGCCAACCTCGAGTCGACCTACGACTGGGAGAACAAGCAGTGGACGGTGCCGATGAACGTCGGTGTGACCCACATGTTCAGCCTGGGCCACCAGAAGGTCCAGGCCGGGATCCAGGGCCGGTACTACTTCGATAAGCCCGAGGGCGGCCCCGACTGGGGCGTGCGCTTCGTGCTCACCTATCTCATCCCGTCCTGACAGGGCGGCGGACGTTGCCGCGGCATCGGGGAAACCCCTGAGCGCACACGCCCCGCAGGGGGCCGGCGCGCCCTGGCTCCGGAAGCCTTTGTTAATCCATTCGACTTGCGGCGCCCTCACGGCCGATAATCGAGCCGATTCGGATTTTGCGGGCCCATGCGACAGTTCACTTCGGTGGCGCTTTCGGCCACCTACCTCTGTCTCGCGCTGATCGTCGCCCTGCTGCTGTGGCGGAACGGCGGCGGCTGGGCGGCCGGCGTCGCCGCGCTGGTCGGCGGCCTCGGCTTCTGCTTCGCCCTCCACGCCTGGGCCGCCCAGACCCTGAAGCTGCGGAGTGTCCGCAAGGAACTCGAGAATGTCCGCGAGGCCCACCGCCTCATGCTCGGCCAGATGGAGCAGCTCGACGCCCGCCTGGGCGAGATGGCCGAGGCGGTGAACACCGACCTGGGGCGCTCCGAAGCCCTGGAAGACGAACTCCAGATGCTGGAGGGCCTGGTCGAACAGCTCGGCGACCGCCTGGAAGAACGCGTGGCCGCGGTCAGCGTCGCCGCCCCGCCGCGCCGGGACGAACCGCCCCCCCGCCGCACCGGCCTGCTGGACAC